>JAKOWQ010000014.1 GCA_029781465.1 Pseudomonadota bacterium | reverse complement strand
CGGACTATGTTCCCTGGCAGAAGGACAACAAGCTCTGCTTCCTGCGCATGGAAGGCAATCTCTGGGGCAATGTCCCGATGAACCTCGAACTGCGCCTGTCGGTGGAAGACAGCCCCAATTCGGCTGCGGTCGTGATGGACGCGATTCGCTGCTGCAAGGTCGCGCTGGAACGCGGCGAGGGCGGTGCGCTGATCGGTCCTTCCGCCTATTTCTGCAAGCATCCGCCGCAGCAGTTCAACGACGATCTGGCCGCCCAGATGGTCGATGAATACATCACCGAAGCCCCGCTCGCCGCCGAATAAGGCTGGCGGCATTTCGGAGTTGGAGCGGCGCTGGGCAATCCCGGCGCCGTTTCCGTTTGGAGAGGCGAGGACCTTGGACGCCCTGATCATTGCCGCCGGTTACGGCAGCCGTCTGCGCGACATTTCTGATTCGAAGCCGCTGACCCCGATTGCGGGCATTCCCTTGCTCGAACTGGGGGTGCGCCAAGCCAGAGCCGCGGGCGCGGCGAAGGTGGTGGTGGTAACCGGGCACGAAGCCGAGCGGCTTGAGGCGGGCTTGCCCGCGCTGGCCCAGCGCGCCGGGATCGAAGTGATCGCGGCGCGGGTGGCCGACTGGTCCAAACCCAACGGCTGGTCGGTAATCGCCGGGGCCGAACGCATCGCGGGCGATTACCTGCTGATGATGAGCGACCACATCTTTTCGGGCTCGATCCTCACCCGGCTGGCGCGTCAGGGCGGGGCCGATCGCGGGGTAACCCTGGCGATCGACCGGCGCTGCGACAATCCGCTGGTCGATCCCGACGATGCCACCTGGGTGCGGCTTGACGGGCGCGGTTTCATCGCCGCGATCGGCAAGACCATCGCGCCTTACGACGCGGTCGATTGCGGGGCCTTCCTCGCTACCCCGGAACTGGCCGACGCGATCCGCGCGGCGATCGCCGAGGGCAAGGCCGGAAGCCTGTCGGAAGGCATGCAGAAGCTGGCCGACGCGGGCCGGGCCGCGACGATGGATGTCGGCCAGGCCTGGTGGCTCGATGTCGACGATCCGCGCGCGCACGCGCTGGCCGAAGCCCAGGCCCCTGCCGAATTGCCCGAGATCTACGGAGTGTGAAGGCCGGGGCGGCGAAGACAACGCCTCGCCGCGCCCGAGCCTGGCCCGTCAGGGGTATTTCATCTGCACCCGGGTAGTCAGCCCGGGCTTGGGCACGGCAATCCGCACCGACTTGAACGTCGGCAGCCCGGCAAGCGTGGCCGGGTTGTTGGAAAAGCCGTAGCCTTCCGCCGGCAGACCCACGCCGGTGCGATCGAACGAGCGGTCCGAATTTTCGTCGTGATAGAGCGCGAGGGCATAGACCCCCGGCTTGGGCACGAAAATGCAGGCCCGCGTGGTTCCGGACCGGGCATCGACCCGCCCGACGTAGAGCGAACCGTGCTTGATCAGGAACTTGCTCGAATCATCGGCATAGAGCGTGACCGCAACCAGCCCGTTGCTGTTGCGTACGCCTTCGACGACCACATTGAGCCAGGTCGAGCTGGCCGGGCCGGTGCAGCCTGCCGGTGGGCCGGACGGGGCCGGGGCATTGCCGGCAAGGGAAAATACCGCGCCAACCGCCGCAAGCGGGGCAAGGTAGCGGGCCGCGGCGCGGAAACGTCGGGGCAGGGACATGGGCTTTGCTTCCTGTAACTGTCTGGCGCCCGTGGGCGCGATTTCAACATGATGCCACAAGGGCTTGACCGGCCCAATGCGATTCGCGCGGTGAATATTGACTGAATTGGGCGGAAATTGGGTCAAGCCCGTTTCGCGGGCGCGATCCGCCCCGCGTCAAGCTCGATCACCCGGTCGGCCAGCGCCAACAGGGCGCCACGGTGTCCGATGACCACCACGGTCATGCGCCCCCGCAGCGCGGCGATGGCCTGGGCCACCTGGGCTTCGCTGGCGGCATCGAGCGCGCTGGTCGCCTCGTCGAGCACCAGCAATGCCGGATCGCGCAGCAAGGCCCGGGCCAGCATCAGCCGCTGACGCTCGCCGCCCGACAATGCTCGCCCGCCATCCCCAACGGGGGTATCGAGGCCTTGCGGCAGATCGAAGGCGAACCCGGCCGAAGCATCGCGCAGGGCTGCGCGCAAACGCTCCTCGCTTGCCCCGGGGGAGGCCCAGAGCAGGTTTTCGCGCAGGCTCGCCGCAAACAGTACCGGTTCCTGCTGGACATAGGCGACGCGGTGGCGCCAGGCCCGGCGCACCGCGCCTTCGAGCGCGACGCCATCAACCGTGACCTTGCCCGCATCGGGCTCGATCAGCCCGCCCAGCAGATCGGCCAGCGTGCTCTTGCCCGCGCCCGAGGGGCCGGTCAGCGCAACGATGCTCCGGGCCGGAATCTCGAGATCGATGGCCTCGAGCGCGGGCCGTTCGGCACCGGCGAAGCGCAGGTCCACGCCTTCAAGGCGCAGCGCGTGGTCGAGCGGCGGCGGCGGCACCGCATTTCCTTCGCCTTCGCGCGCCGCCTCGGTGCTGGCGATCAGGCCGAGCGCGGCATCGAGGGCCGGGCGGCTGTGCGCGGCGGCAAGCAGGTTTTGCTGAAGCGTCCCCAGCAGCGGCAGCGCGCGCGCCGCGATCGCGATCATCGGCAGGATCTGCGCCACGCCCAGGTGCCAGCGGGCCAGCGCCAGCCACACCAGCAGCGCCAGCAGCACGGCACCGCCGCATTGCAGCGCGAGCTGTCCGCGCCCGGCATTGACCAGCCAGGCCCGCTGTGCGCGGCGCATGGCATCGACCTGCCGCGTGAGCTGCCCGATCGCGACCTCCTCGCGGCCCAGCCCCTTGATCAGCCGCAGCGCGCCCAACCCTTCGTCAAGCTGGCCGTGAACTCCGGCGTGGGCCTCGCCATAATGCTGGCCCAGCACGGCCGCGCGGCGGCGCGCAGCGTGAAAGCCCAACAGCACGGCGGCTCCGGCCAGAGCCAAGCCGCCCGCCAGTCGCGGCGAGATCGCAAGCGCGGCCAGTCCCAGCCCGCTCAGCGTCGCCAACGCCGCAGCGGCCTGGAGAACCTGATTGACGTGGTAGCCAACCTGGTCAAGCCGCGCGCCGAGCAGGCTGACCGTCCCGGCGCGCCGAAGCCCGAGCAGCGCGCGCCATTCGCATTCGATCAGGCCGCGCCAGGCGCGTTGGCGCAGCCCATCGACCAGCATCGCCTCGAACCCGAAAGAGGCCAGCGCGCGCGCCTGCACCACCAGCGCGCGCGCCGCCACAACCGCAACGAACAGCCCCAGAAGCAGATCGAGACGGAGCGGCAGTCCCAGCGCCGCGAGGAGTGCGTCGACCCGCCCTCCGCCCGGCGCGCCCAGCGAAGCCAGCAGGGGAACCAGCAGCAAGACCCCGACCCCCTCGGTGAGTGCCCCCAGCACCGTCAGAGCCCCTACTCCCAGTGCGGCGAGGCCGTGCCGGGCGGGGTCGAACAGGCGGGGCGGGGCTATCGGTGCACTCATCTCTCGCCGCCTCATTACGCGCGGCGGCGGTGCAGGCAAGCGGCGGCTAGCGGTCTCTCAACCCTCATTGCGCCCTTCGACGTAGTTGACGAAGCGCGCCATGATCAGCGCGCGGGGCAGCGCGGCACTGATCGCCAGCCGTTCGGCATCGCCAACAGCGTCGGTTTCGGGCCAATTTTCGAGCGCATGGCGCAACCGTTCGAAATCGAACATCGCCGCCAGCCGGGGCACTTCCTTCAATCGCTCGAGCTGTTCCAGCATCGCGCCGCGCTGGCGCGACAGGCGGCTGTGCCAATCGGCATTGTGCGATCCCCGCAGCGCAGAGAGGCGCTGGTCCTCCGGAATCCGGCCCCGCAGCAACGCGCGCGCCAGCCAGCGCTGTTGTCCGCCGCGCAGGAACATCGTGCTGGGCAGTCCGGCGCAGAATTCGAACAGCGGGCGATAGGCGGTCGGATCGCGCTGGGCGATCCCGTACACCTGCTCGAAGCCCGAATAGATGTCGCTGAATTCGCCCCAGGCGTTGGCGTGCACTTCGCGCAGCAAGGCCCGGCGATCGCGCACGGGGTGACGCGGATCGGGCAGCCCGGCTGCGCGCGAGCGCGCGAGCGCGCCCGATGCCTCGGCATAGTCGCGCCGCAGGGGCGAAGCTTCGAGGTAAATATCGGGGATCCCTCGCAGCCGGCGCTGCCAGCGCCACAGCGGATCGGGCAACAGCGGCAGCAGTGCCAGCGAAGCCAGCTTGCGCCACAGCGGACGGTTATCGGCGGGGGCATCGCGCAGCGCCAGATAGAGCTCGTGCCAGCGCCCCTGCAGCAGATATTCGCGAAACGCCCAGTCCCCGCTGGCGCTGAGCGTGGCATTGCCGAATTCGCCCAGCAGCACCCGGTCGCAGCCATCCTCGCGCGCGGCTTCCCAAAGCCGGTGATAGACCCCGAGGTTGGCGAGCCCCTGCTGCGCCCCTCCGATCGCCATGAACAGCTGGTCGAGCCGCGGATCGTAGCCGCGCTCGGCGTTGTCGTGAAAGTGCGGACGAATCCGCGGGTGCATAGCGCACAGCGCTTCAACCCGGGGCCGCTCATCGCCGTATTGTCCGGTCAGGGATCTGCCGCTCCACCCCGGCTCGACCACGAAGGTATAGGCGTTGAGCGGCTCCGCGGCGGGCAGCGCGTCGAGCGTGTTCACCGCGACCAGCGCCGAATCGAGGCCGCCCGAAAGCATCAGCGCCGGGCGCTTGCTGCCCGCCAACGCGGCCCGGGTTCCTTCCGCAAGCAGCGCCTGTGCCTGGGCCAGATAGTCTTGTGGCGCGGCGCGATCCAGCATCGGCAAGGCATCGATATCGTAATAGCGCCGGGTGTCCTCGCCGTCGGGGGTCAGCAACACCACGCTGCCCAACGGAACCCGGCTGACCTCCTCGAACCATCCGCGCTGCTCGTCCGATGCGTTGAACAGCGCCATGTCGGCCAGGCGGCTCTCGTTGAGCCGTTGCCCGACCCCGCCGGCAAAGATCGCCCGTACCGCAGTGGCAGCGATGACCCGGCCCGGCGCGGCATGATAATGCAGCGGTGGCGCGCGCAGCGGGCTGCGCGCAAGACGCAGCCGCGAGCGCGTTTCGTCGAGCGTGGCGGCGGCATATTCGCCGATCAGGCGCAGATCGGTGTCTTCACCCCAGGTCAGGAGCGCCTGCCCGTAAAGCGCTGCTAGCGCCTGGTTGTCACCACACGCGGGAGCGGGCAGACCAAGCGCGCGCGCGGCGTCGGCGGTATTGTCAAGATGGCCGTGAAACAGAACCGCCAGCGGGCCGACCCGCGTTGGCTTCCAGGAGCGGGCGCGGCGCGGATCGGTTTGGGGCAGGAACGCGGCGAAGGCGGCCCGTGCAGTCGGCTCGCTCGCCGGGCTACCACGCTGCCCCGCGGCAAGCGAGGCGGCAAGCCGGGCGGCATCGGGCAAGGCGCCCGGATACCGTAGCCATTCAACGGCGAACATCGAATCGGTTGGGTGACGGGTGCGGCATTACGGCCGCCGGGCACGCCGGATCAGGACTTGCCGCTGCTTCCTTCGCCAGCCCCTGTGCTGCCCGGAGCGACATCGGCCAGCTTGCCCAGGCGTTCAAGCCGGGGGCGGGCCCAGGTCTTGTCGGCGGTTTCAAGCTTGTTCGGCATCGTGCGCTCCATTGCTGCGAGCACGCGACAGAATCGCCGCGCGCCGTGATTAGTATAATAGTTGAAACGCGTTAACTCTGCAAGCGGGCGCATTTCAAGAGAAGCGGATCAGAGGGTGAAAGGGGAAGTCGATTCTCCCGATCACGGTTTCGCCACCGATTTCGACCCAGGCATGGAGGTCTTCGATCTCGCCGCGCCGCCGCGGGTCGGATACCGCGATGACCAGGCAAGAACGCAGATGCCGCCGCCTGAGCATGGTGTGGAGCGCAATCGCCCGGGGCAGGCATTTGGTCGCGAAAGGCAGGCGAACCGCTGCGCGCTCGACCGCGCTGGCCAGGGCCCTGGCCGCCGGAGAGGCGCCCTGGCTGTCCGCGGACTTGCCCTGCCCATCGCCCAAAATATGCCGCCAGCGCCGCAGCGGCACTGCCGCAACCAGCAGCCGCGCTGCCGCGAGCCGGGCCATCGCTTCGCCCACCAGCAGACGCCAGCGCCATGATCCGGGTGTCGGCTCAGCCACTCTCGATCAGCCCCGCCGCGCCCAGCTCATCAAGGAACGCTTCGATTTCCGGCGCGATCAGCGCGGCATCAGCGGCATATTCGGTCGCCAGCGCGGCGATCAGCGCGGCGCGATCGCGGCTGCCGTCGATCAGCAGCCAGGTCGATCGCCCGGTTCCGGTCAGCGAAAAGAAATCGCCGCTGTCGAGGCTCATCACCACGATCTCGTCGTCGATCGCGGTTTCGCTGAGCTTGCCTGGCACCTTCCTCAACAGACCCTTCACACGCCAGCTCCTTGTTGTTCGATGCTCCAACCGCGAATTCGCTCCGCCGCCAGATCGAGCGAAGCGGCAAATCCCTCCGCACTGCGCGGGCGGACCAGCCGGGCCATCGGCAGCTGACCCGCGATCCGGGCACGCAGCGCGAACAGCTCCGCCCGGTCCGGTCGCTGCGCCGCCAGATAGAGCGCCTGGGTATAGTGGTCATCCTCGAGCCGCGCAAAGCGTGCTGCGCCGCGCAGATCCTCCCATCGCGGCTCCTCGCCGTCCTCCAGGAAGACCAGCAGTGCCAGCGCCAGCGGCTCGGTGCACTCCCCCGCTGCGGGGCGGGCATAGAACTTGGCCGTATCCGCACCGACTTCGGCCTCGGCTATGGCTCCGGTCAGCGCCAGGGCCTCGGCAGTAAGCTTGAGCCGCTTGTGCCCCGGCAGACCAACGATCCGTGCTGGATCCGCGAGGTCGAGCAGCAGCGTGTCATCGCAGAACAGGGGCAGGCCATGACGGGCCAGGCCCGCGGCAAGGGTCGACTTGCCCATCCCCGCCGGGCCGGTGAAGGCGAAGACATGCCCCGCGTGGGCCACTGCCGAAGCGTGAAGCGGAACCAGCCCGTTGATGCTCGCCACCGCGGCATAAACGCTTCCCTTGATCCACAAGGCTTCTTCCGCCGGATCGGCGCCGTCGGGGCGCTCCACCGCGATGCCCGCGCCGGGCTGGTAGTGAAAGCCAAACCCGCTGGCGGTGCGCAGCAGGAACTCGCCGCCGTGCAGCAGCCAGCGATCGGGCGCCGCCGTGCGTTCGCCAAGCCCCAACGGCACGGGCGCGTCGCGCAGACGGGTTTCCCGCGCAATCAGCTCCATGGTCTGTCGGGGCGAGCGGGGCTCGGTCATCGCGGCTAGCATGTGGCGCTTGCGGCAGGGCGGGTCAATCGTCCGATGAGCCGGGATTTGTCATAGATGCGGTGTGGAAAACGGCGAATCGGCGCCTTGTCGCCCCAAGATGTGGTGGGTAGGCGTCTGGCAAGGGAGCCGCGTCGCCCAACCATGGCCATTCCGCTGATTTCGCCCTCGATCCTTTCGGCCGACTTCGCCCGGCTCGGCGAAGAAGTGCGCGCGCTTGAGGCGGCCGGGGCAGACTGGATCCACGTCGATGTGATGGACGGGCATTTCGTCCCCAACATCACCATCGGGCCGATGGTGGTGAAGGCGCTGCGTCCGCACACCAGCCTGCCGCTCGATGTCCATCTGATGATCCAGCCGGTCGATCCCTTCATCCAGGCTTTTGCCGATGCCGGGGCCGATATCATCACCTTTCACCCCGAGGCCGGGCCGCATGCCCACCGCACGGTCCAGGCGATCAAAGCGCTGGGCAAGAAGGCCGGGGTTTCGCTCAACCCGGCGACGCCCGCCAAGATGCTCGATTACCTCTACGAAGAGGTCGATCTGGTGCTGGTGATGAGTGTCAACCCCGGTTTCGGCGGGCAGAGCTTCATTGCCAGCCAGCTGCGCAAGATCGAGGCGATCCGCAAGGCGATCGACAAGACCGGACGCGAGATCAGCCTTCAGGTCGATGGCGGGGTCGATACCGAAACCGCGCGGCTGTGCGTCGCGGCCGGAGCCGATGTGCTGGTTGCCGGAACCGCGACCTTCCGCGGTGGCAGCGATCGCTATGCCGCCAATATCGCTGCGCTCAAGGGTCTGGGGTGAGGGATGGTCGATGTACTCGCCTCCTCTCGTAGCCAGATGACTGCGGGCGATGAGGCCGCCGTGGGCGAAGGTGGCGATATGGCGATCCCGCTGGGCGATGGCGCCGAAGCCGGGGTGAGCGAAGCCGAGGGCTACCCTGCCTATGAGCAACCCGGCGCGCTGGTCGAGCCTGGGCGGGCACTGGCTCTGGCCGACTTTTCCCCTCCCGCGATCGGGGCGGGCGAGCGGCTGCTGCGGCTGGCCTACCGGATGGGGATTTCCGGATCGACCCTGACAGCTCCGTTCCGCAAGCCGGCCAAACCGCGGCTGCTGGCAACGGTTGCCAACCCGCTGCCCGGCAGCCGTGTCGCGGGCACAGCGCTGCGCGCCGGGCATTTCCTGGTCCACGGGGTCAAGGCGCCGATTGCCCAGATCGACTTTGCCGGCGCGGCGCGGATGACCCCGCCGCTCGAACGGGTGGTTCATTCCTTCGCCTGGCTGGCAGACCTTGAGGCGAGCGCGCCGCGCGAACAGGCCGCGCCGGTGGCCGAACGGGTGCTGGCAGCCTGGCTGGCGGCCAATCCGAAGATGCCGGCCCGACCGGGCAAGGGGCCGGCCTGGTCGGTCGCGAATGCCGGCACGCGCGAACTCAACTGGCTGGTCCATGCCCCGCTGATCCTTTCGGGCAGCGACAAGGCGCTGCGGGCGAAGGTGTTGGCAGCGCTGGGCGAGACCGCGCGCTGGCTCGACAAGAATGTCGGCCGGGCTGAGGATCTGCTTGCCGAAGTCGCGGGCTGGTGCGGGATCGTTGCCGCCGGGCTGCTGCTGCCCGAGGGCAAGCCGCGCCGCCTGTTCGGCGAGGCCGGGCTGATCCGCGCGCTGGGCGAGCTGGTCGGCGACGATGGCGGGGTGCTGGCCCGCAGCCCGATGCAGCAGATCGAGGCGATCGCGCTGCTGGTGCGGCTGCGGGCTTGCTACGGCGCGGTGCGGCGCGATCCGCCCCAGGCGCTCGATGCGATCCTGGCGCTGCTGGTCCCGCCGCTGCTGGCGCTGACCCACGGTGATGGCTCGCTGGGTTCGTGGCAGGGCGCCTGGGCGATCGACGCCGCCGATCTGTCGGGCCTTGTCGCCGCCTCGGGCGTGCGGACGCGCCCGCTGCGCGACGTGCGCCAGTGGGGCTATCAGCGGGTGGTGGCGGGCAAGTCGATCCTGCAATTCGATGCCGCCCCACCGCCGCTGGCCAAGCATGCCCGCACCGGCTGCGCCTCGACCCTGGCCTTTGAGCTGAGCCATGCCGGGCAGCGGATCGTGGTCAACTGCGGCGGCGCGGCCTGCGCGGGCGGGCTGGTGCCGGTGCGGCTCGAACAGGGGCTTCGGGCCACCGCGGCGCACAGCACGTTGGTGCTCGACGATGCCAATTCCACCGCCGTGCTGATGGGCGGCAGGATCGGCGGCGGGGTGTCCGAGGTCGAGATCGACCGGCGCACCCTGGGCGGGGAGAAGGGCCTCGGCGCAACCCGGCTCGAGGCCAGCCACAACGGCTATGCAAGCCGCTATGGCCTGACCCACCGCCGCATCCTGATCCTGCGCGACGACGGCACCGAACTGCGCGGCGAGGATCTGCTGGTGCCCTCGGGCGGCAAGGGCAAGAACGGCAAGGTCGGCTTCGCGATCCGCTTTCACCTCGGCCTGGGGATCGAGGTGGGGCTGAGCGAGGACGGGCAGGGCGCGGGCCTGGCCCTGCCCGACGGGTCCTACTGGCAGTTCCGCAGCGGCGGCGGCCAGGTTTCGATCGAGGAAAGCATCTGGGCCGACGGGCAGGGCCGTCCGCAGCCGATCCAGCAACTGGTGGTCCAGGGGCTGGTTTCGCGCGGGGGCGGCAACTTTGCCTGGCTGCTCAAGAAAATGGGGTAATTTCAAGTGACTGACGTAACGATCAGCCGGGCGCTGCTTTCGGTGTCCGACAAGGCCGGGCTCGCCGATCTGGGCCGTGCGCTGGCCGCGCGCGGGGTTGAGCTGGTGTCGACCGGTGGAACCGCCAAGACGCTGCGCGATGCCGGGCTGGCGGTGAAGGACATTTCCGAGCTGACCGGCTTTCCCGAGATGATGGACGGGCGGGTCAAGACGCTTCACCCCAAGGTCCACGGCGGCCTGCTGGCGGTGCGCGACAACCCCGAGCACGCCGCCGCGATGGCGCAGCATGCGATCGGCGCGATCGATCTGGTTGTGGTCAACCTCTATCCCTTCGAGGCAACGGTGATGAAGGGCGCGGACCGCGACGAGATCATCGAGAACATCGATATCGGCGGCCCCTCGATGGTGCGCTCGGCGGCCAAGAACCACCGCTACGTCACCATCGTTACCGATCCCGCCGACTATGCCGGTCTGCTGGCTGAACTCGAGGCAAAGGATGGCGCCACCTCCTACGATTTCCGCCGCCTGATGGCCGCGCGCGCCTATGCCGCCACGGCGGCCTACGATGCGATGATCAGCCAGTGGTTCGCTTTCGCCGACCAGCAACAGCTGTTCCCGGAGACGCTGGCGGTGATGGGAACCCGTGCGCAGGAGCTGCGCTATGGCGAGAATCCGCACCAGCGCGCCGCGCTCTACCTGCCCAAGGGGCCGCACGGGCGCGGGATCGCCCAGGCGCGCCAGCTCCAGGGCAAGGAGCTGAGCTACAACAACTACAACGATGCCGATGCCGCGCTCGAGCTGGCCGCCGAATTCCGCGGCCAGGATCCGGCGGTGGTGATCGTCAAGCACGCCAACCCGTGCGGTGTCGCCCAGGGAGCAAGCCTGCTCGAAGCCTGGCAGGGCGCGCTGGCCTGCGACGATGTTTCGGCCTTCGGCGGGATCGTCGCGGTCAACACCGTGCTCGACGGGCCGACAGCCGAGGCGATCTGCGAGATCTTCACCGAAGTGGTGGTTGCCCCCGATGCCGACGAGGCGGCGATCGCGGCCTTCGCGCGCAAGAAGAACCTGCGGCTGCTGCTCACCGGCGATCTGCCCGATCCGCGTCGGGGCGGACTGATGGTCAAGCAGATCACCGGCGGGCTGCTGGTGCAGAGCCGTGACAATGGCGCGATTGTTCCCGCCGATCTCAAGGTGGTGACCCGCCGCGCGCCGAGCGAGCAGGAGCTCAAGGACTGTCTGTTCGCCTGGACCGTGGCGCGCCACGTCAAGTCCAACGCGATCGTCTATGCCAAGGACGGGATCACCGCCGGGATCGGCGCGGGGCAGATGAACCGCCGCGATTCGAGCCGGATCGCGGCGATGAAGGCGGCCGAGGCGGCGGAAAAGTTCGGCTGGCCCCAGCCCCGCACCGTGGGCAGCGCGGTGGCCTCGGATGCCTTCTTCCCCTTTGCTGACGGGCTGCTCGCCGCGGCCGAAGCCGGGGCCTCGGTGGTGATCCAGCCGGGCGGCTCGATCCGCGACGACGAAGTGATCAAGGCCGCCGACGAGGCCGGCCTGGCGATGGTCTTCACGGGCATGCGCCATTTCCGGCACTGAGCGGCATAACCCGTAGGTATCGATTCGTCGCAGTTAACCTTCACCTCGGCGCGATCCGGGGCATGGCCCTGTAACGTTCACTTGGCGGTAAGACGAATTTCGGCAGGACGCCAACCATCGAATCGACAACTCATGCAAGCGAATCCTTATGGGCCTGTTCAAACCCGATCTGTTCCGCTCCTTCGCGCTTGGCTTCGTGCTGGGTACCGCCGCGCTGCTGGCGAGCCTGGCCGCCACTTCGGGCAAGGGGCTTGGCAATCAGGTGATCCCGGCGGCCCAGGCGGCGCCGGTCGCACTCGATCAGACCCGCTGAAGCGGGGCCTCACCCTTCTTTTCGGCCTGGCCCTTGTTGCCGGATGCCAGGCGGCGCCGGTTGCCGCGCGTGAAAACGCGGTGCTTGCCCCGGTTCCGGCGCGGGTGGCGAGCGAACCTGCGGGGCTCAAGGTCGCGATCTTCTCGGGCGGGTGCTTCTGGGGGGTCGAGGGCGTGTTCAGCCACGTCAAAGGGGTAACCAGCGCGGTCTCGGGCTACCACGGCGGCAAGGCGGCCACCTCGCAGTACGAGCGGGTTTCGGACGGCAATACCGGCCACGCCGAATCGGTCCGCGTTACCTACGATCCCCGCCTGGTGCGCTACGATCAGCTGTTGCAGGTGTTCTTTTCGGTGATCGCCGATCCCACCACGCTCAACCGCCAGGGGCCGGACAGCGGCACCCAATACCGTTCCGCACTGGTTCCGCTGGGCAAGGAACAGCAAGCCGTCGCCGCGGCCTATCTGGCGCAGATGGGCAAATCGGGGGTGTGGAAATCGAGGATAGTGACCCGGATCGAACCCTACAGCGGCTTTTACCCGGCCGAGGCCTATCATCAGGATTTCATGGCCCGCAATCCGCGCTATCCCTATATCCTGGCCTGGGACGTGCAGAAGGTTGCGGCACTCAAGAAGCTGTTCCCCGCACTCTACCAGGAAGCAATCACGCGCGGCTGATTGCCCCGCCGCGCGGCCAGGCCTATATCGGGTCCATGGCAGGGCAACACCACCACCACGAACCCTCGGGCGCGGGCCTGATCGATGCGGCACGGCACGAGCTGGTCGGGGCCGGGGAACAATGGACCGATATGCGCGGCGAGGTGTTTCACGCGCTGGTCGCGCGGGACCGTCCGGCTTCGGCCTATGACATTGCCGAGGATGTTTCGCGGCTGCGCGGCAAGCGCGTGGCGGCGAACAGCGTCTATCGCATTCTCGATCTGTTCGTGAAGACCGACCTTGCCCGGCGGGTGGAAAGCGCCAATGCCTATATCGCCAACCCGCACCCGGGCTGCCGCCACGATTGCATCTTCCTGATCTGCGATTCGTGCGGCAAGGCGATCCACCTTGACGATGACCGGCTGACCGGCGCGCTGGTAGAGGCCGCCAGGAACGCCGGCTTTGCCGATATCCGCCCGGTGGTGGAGCTGCGCGGCGTTTGTGCCGACTGCAATTGACCGCCTGGGCATTCGACAGCTGCGACGCATCGGTGTAAGGCGCTGGTCATGAGCCACAATCCGGCGACCCCCCTGCTCGATAGCGTCGACGTTCCCTCCGACCTGCGCAAGCTTCCGGTCGGCCAATTGCGCCAGCTGGCCGATGAACTGCGCGCCGAAACCATCGCCGCGGTCGGGCAGACCGGCGGGCATCTGGGTTCGGGGCTGGGGGTGGTCGAGCTGACCGTGGCGATCCACTATGTGTTCAACACCCCCGAAGACCGGCTGGTGTGGGATGTCGGCCACCAGGCCTATCCGCACAAGATCATCACCGGACGGCGCGAACGGATCCGCACCCTGCGTCAGGGCGGAGGGCTTTCGGGCTTCACCAAGCGCAGCGAGAGCGCGTACGATCCGTTCGGCACGGCGCATTCCTCCACCTCGATCTCGGCGGCGCTGGGGTTTGCCGTGGCCAACAAATTGGCGGGCAAGTCCGGGCGCGGAATTGCGGTGATCGGCGATGGCGCGATGAGCGCGGGCATGGCCTATGAGGCGATGAACAACGCGCACCTGGCCGGAAACCGGCTGATCGTGGTGCTCAATGACAACGATATGTCGATCGCCCCGCCGGTGGGCGGGCTTTCGGCCTATCTCGCGCGGCTGGTTTCCTCGCGCCCGTTCCTCTCGCTGCGCGAACTGGCCAAGCGCTTGTCGCGCAAGCTGCCCGAGCCGCTGCACCGCGCCGCCAGGAAGACCGACGAGTTCGCGCGCGGCATGGCGATGGGCGGCACGCTGTTCGAGGAGCTGGGGTTCTACTATGTCGGTCCGGTCGACGGGCACAACCTCGACCAGCTGATCCCGGTGCTCGAAAACGTGCGCGATGCCGCCGAAGGGCCATGCCTGGTCCATGTGGTGACGCAGAAGGGCAAGGGCTATGCCCCGGCCGAGGCCGCCGAAGACAAGTACCACGGGGTGCAAAAGTTCGACGTTATCACCGGCCAGCAGGTCAAGAGCGCAGGCGGGCCGCCCAGCTATACCACTGTTTTTGCCAAGGCGCTGATGGCCGAGGCACAGCGCGATCCCACCGTCTGCGCAATCACCGCGGCGATGCCATCGGGCACCGGGCTGGACAAGTTTGCCGAGACCTTTCCCGATCGCAGCTTTGACGTTGGCATTGCCGAGCAGCACGCCGTCACCTTTGCGGCCGGGCTGGCGGCCGAAGGGATGCGCCCGTTCTGCGCGATCTATTCCACCTTCCTCCAGCGCGCCTACGATCAGGTGGTGCACGATGTGGCGATCCAGAACCTGCCGGTGCGCTTCGCGATCGACCGCGCCGGGCTGGTCGGAGCCGATGGGGCGACCCATGCCGGCAGTTTCGACATCACCTATCTTGCCAGCCTGCCCAACATGGTGGTGATGGCCGCCGCCGACGAGGCCGAGCTGGTCCACATGGTTCACACCGCCGCCTGCCATGACAGCGGCCCGATCGCCTTCCGCTATCCGCGCGGCAACGGCACCGGGGTGGAACTGCCGGCCACGCCGCAGCGGCTCGCAATCGGCAAGGGCCGGGTGGTGCGCCACGGCAGCAAGGTTGCGATCCTCTCGCTCGGCACGCGGCTGGCCGAGGCGCTCAAGGCCGCCGACCAGCTCGACGCGCGCGGGCTTTCGGCCACCGTTGCCGACCTGCGCTTTGCCAAGCCGCTCGACGAGGACCTGATCCGCCAGCTGATGGCCAGCCACCAGGTGGTGGTGACGGTGGAGGAAGGCAGCATCGGCGGGCTTGGCGCCCATGTCCTGACCATGGCCAGCGACGAGGGGCTGACCGATGGCGATGGTGATTTCAGGGGCCTCAAGATCCGCACCCTGCGGCTTCCCGACGTGTTCCAGGATCAGGATTCGCCCGAAAAGCAATACGATGCCGCCGGCCTCAACGCCCCGCACATCGTCGATTGCGTGCTGAAAGCCCTGCGGCACAATTCAGCCGGGGTGGAAGAAGCGCGGGCTTGAATCAGTAAGCCATGGGTAAGCTCCTTGGCATCCCGGAATGGCTCGCTATCTAGATCCTCACCCCACCCAGCGCCAGATTCCGGCGGGCACATAGGCCAGCCAGATGTGCGCCCACGTCGCCGCGAGCCACAGTGCCGCGCCGCCGAGCCAGGGCACCGCGCCAACCTGGGTTAGCCCGCCAAGCCGGGGCCAGAACGCGGTCTTGGCTTCCCAACCGGCCCAGGCCCCGCCCATCGCGGCTTCCTTCTTGCGGTCCTGCATGTGCGATCCGGCCAGCGCCAGCAGCGCGATCGCGCTGGTCAGCACCAGCACGCGCGGGGTCGGGGCGACCAGGGCATGGGCGGCGGCCCACAGCGCCATCGCCCACATCATCGGATGCCGGGTGACGTGGAACACCCCGTGCGGTCCCTTGGCCGCCAGCGCGGCGGCATCGGGGGTGGGCAGCGCGGGATTGCCCTGGAACGAGCCGACCAGCAGCACCCCGGCGAGCAAGGTCAGCGCGCTGGCCATGGTCCAGGCCGGTTCGCCTTGTCCGTCCCACAGCGGTGCGGCAAGGCCCGGCGCGGCGCGGAAGGCCAGCGCCATCCAGCCGAAGCTGGCCAGCGCGACCAGCGAATAGACCGCCTGAAAGCCCTTCTCTCCTACGGCCTTCGTGACCATTCCCCGCAAGGGGTGCGAGAGCGCGAAGTGGGTTCCGACGAAAGAGACGGCAGCGGCAACCAGCATGGTCAAGGCGGCATCCATATCAAAACCCTCCTCGTTCGGGCGTGGCGGACCTACCAGTCGTAGGCCTTGGGCAGATCGCCGGTCAGCGGCTTGGCGTAGCGGTCCCGAAGGCGGGTCTGGTGGTTGCTGAGCGGTTGTTCCACCCCGTCTATGTAGACCTTGAGTACCCCTGAGGTGACCTCAAGCGGATCGCCGTCCCAGATCACCACGTCACCCGCGCGGCCAGGGCGGAGCGAACCGAACCGGTCACCCATGCCGATCGCTTCGGCCGGGCCGGACGAGATCGCGGCAAAGGCCTGGTCCCAGCTAAGCCCGGTCGCTCCCGGCACGCGGGTCAGCGCCACCAGATTGCCGGCATATTGCGGGGCATAGCGCGGCTGGTCGAAAAAGGCCCCAAGCGAAACCTTGACCCCGGCCTTCGCCATTCGCCCGACGTTCGATTGGGTGGCGCCTAGCTGCTCGAAGCGGGCGGGCAGGTCGTTAAGCGGGGTTGCCAGCACCGGAACCCCTGCGGCGGCCAGATCGCCCGCCACCATCCAGCCCTCGCTCGCACCGACGATCACCAGCCTGAGCTGCGGAAATTCCGCCCTGAGCGCCAGCGCCATGCGGATATCGGCGGCGCGTTCGACATGGACGAACAGTGGCTGCTTGCCGTTCACCACCGGCACCAGCGCCAGCGCATCGCCCCGGTTCAGCAGCACATCGTCACGCCGCGATCCGGCGGGTGCGGCGGCCAGTTCGCGCGCTTCGCCCAGGGCATTGCGCAGTTCGGCCACGGCAGCGATCCGGCTGCCACCCGAAAGCTCCGCCCCGCCTTCGCCCAGTTCGACATACTGGAACGCGCGCGCGGCGGTGACGGCGCCGGGATCGGCACCAAGGTCGATCACCGCGCCCTGGCCCTCGAAGATCGCTGCGGTC
Source organism: Pseudomonadota bacterium (assembly GCA_029781465.1). Classification (GTDB taxonomy): domain Bacteria; phylum Pseudomonadota; class Alphaproteobacteria; order Sphingomonadales; family Sphingomonadaceae; genus Novosphingobium. Next base: position 4,376 of record JAKOWQ010000014.1, on the reverse strand, counting down.
GAAAGCGGGGCGACCGCGGCGCGGGTAACCCCGCCGGCACGGCTTACCGCGATCGGCTGGGCCAGCGGGTTGATCGCCGGGGCGATATCGAGCGCGGCGGAAAAGCGCGCCTTCTTCGCTTCCTCGTCGTTGCTTTCGTCGACTGCGCCGACATCGACCAGACCCAGGTCGGTTACCGCGACGACGAGACCGGGCGTAACCCATTTGCCGCCCGCGTCGGTGACCGGAACCCCGGCGGGAACCGCAACGTCCGCCCCGGCGGCTACCACCCTGCCGCCCCGGACAACCACGGTTCCGCCCTCGATCGGGGCAGAACCATCGCCGATCACCAGGCGGGCGTTGGTGATCGCCATATCCTGCGCTGCGGCAGGCACGGCGGCGGCGGCGAGCAGCGCGACGGCGATGCCCGCGAATTTGCGGGGCGCGGTCATTTCACGTCTCCTTCGCCGCTCTGGCCCAGCTCGAAATCGCTCACCGGACGGCGTGCCGGATTTTGCGCATCGAACAGCAGCGCGCCATCGACCCAGACCTTTTCGGGCCGCGAATAGACCGACAGCGGATTGCCGTTCCAGAGCACCACGTCGGCCATCTTGCCTTCCGCCAGACTGCCGGTGAGCTTGTCGATCCCGATCGCCTTGGCGGGGTTGAGCGTCAGCCAGCGGATCACCTCGGCATCGGGCACGTCGATCCCGATCCGGTGGGCATCGCCCTGGGCCTTGGCCGCTTCCTGGTTGAGCCGCTGGATCCCGTTCTCGTCGTCGGAATGGATCACCACGCAGGCCCCGGCCTTGTAGAGCAGCCCGGCATTCTCGGGAATGCCGTCATAGCTTTCCATCTTGAAGCCCCACCAATCGGCCCAGACCGCGCTGCAAATGTCGTTTTCCTTGAGCAGGTCGCCGATCTTGTAGGCCTCGACCGCGTGGTGGAACGTGCTGACCTTGTAGCCCGCTTCCTTGGCCATATCGACCACCAGAGCCATTTCCTCGGCCTTGTAGCAGTGGTTCTGGATCAGGATCTCGCCGTCGAGCACCCCGGCCAGGGTTTCCATCGCCAGGTCGCGGCTCTCCAGCTTGCCCTCGTCGCGTTTGCGGCGGTATTCCTGGGCCTTGATCCACATCTCGCGGTTGACCGCGAAGTTGCCCATCCGGGTCGAGGGCATCCGGCCCTTGGCGCCATAGACCCGCTTGGGATTCTCGCCGCAGGCCATCTTCAGGCGATAGGGTGCGCCGGGAAACTTCATCCCCTGGATGGTGCGGGCATAGACGTTCTTTAGCGTGACCGAGCGCCCGCCCATCAGGTTGCCCGATCCGGGCAGCACCTGCAGCGCGGTAACCCCGCCATTGGCCATGGCCCGCGAAAAGCCGGGGTCCTGCGGCCAGACCGAATGTTCGGCCCAGACCTCGGGCGTGGTCGGATCGGTCATCTCGTTGCCGTCGGACTGGGCCTGGACTGCGGGGCTGGCATAGACGCCGAGGTGGCTGTGCGCATCGATGATGCCGGGGGTGACGAATTTGCCGCGCCCGTCGATCCGGGTGTAGCCCGCCGGGATCGCCAGATCGGCGCCGCCCACGCCAACAACCTTGCCATCGGCGAACAGCACCGTCCCGCCCTCGATCCGCCCGCCGGCGCCATCGAACACGGTTGCCCCGATCAGCGCCGTGGGGGCGCCGGGATAGGGCTTGTAGGTGGAAGGATAGGGGTTCTTGTCGAAATCCCGCGCGGCCTTCACCGCCGCGCTGTCATCCTTCTTCTTGTCCTTGGCGAGACTGGCGCCGGGCGCGCAGAGTGCCAGGGAGAGCGCAGCGGCGGCAAAAGTGAGGCGGATCGCGTTTCGCATCGGTTTACTCCGGCTTGGCCGTGTCGCGGTCTTCTAGCGTATCGAGGTGCATCCAGCGCCGCACGAACGGCGACACGATCAGTACCAGCGCAGCGACGCCAATCGTGATCCAGCCGATCTCGTTGTAGATCGACAAGGTTAGCTCCTTCGACATCTCACCGCTTTCCCCGCCCGTTGCCTCGCCGATCTTGCCGGCTACGAAATTGCCGACTGCGGTCATGTAGAACCAGGCGCCCATGATGAAACTGCCGAGATGGAGCGGCGCAAGCCGGGTCATCGCTGAGAGCCCCACTGGCGAAAGGCACAGCTCGCCGGTGGTTTGCAGCAGATAGATCAGGAAGACGAAAATCACCGGGGTCATCGCGGCCAGGCCCACGGCCTTGGCGCCCCAGACGAAGACGAGGAACGAAAGTCCGACCTGGATCAGCGCCAGGCCGAACTTGGCCGGGGCCGAAGGCTCGAGGCCCCGCTTGCCCAGCCATTGCCACAACCCGGCGAACAGCGGGGCAAGCAGCACGATATAGATCGGGTTGATCGACTGGAACAGGCTGGTCGGCACTCCGGCGCGATCGACGAAGCGATCGGTATAGAGGCTCAAGGAACCGCCGGCCTGCTCGAACAGACCCCAGAAGATCGGGTTGAGCGCGATCAGGAACAGGATCGCGAAGATCCGCTCGCGCGGTTCCTTGGGCAGCTTGAAGGCTTCGTAAAGGGTATAGCCAAGCATCGCGATGCCCGAGACGATCAGCAGGTTCTGGATCACCGACTGGTGCTGGACCAGGAACCAGATCATCGCCACGGCGGCCAGACCGACGCCGTAGAGCTTCCATTCGGTGGCTTTCATCAGCGGCTTGGGCGGTTCGCCATTGCCCTTCAGCGCCGGTTTTCCGGCAACAAAGATGAGCAGGCCCAGCACCATGCCGATCCCCGCCAGGCCGAAGCCCCACGACCAGCCGATGGTTTCGCCCAAATAGCCCACCAGGATCGTGCCCAGCGCGGCGCCTACGTTCACGCCCATGTAGAAGATGGTGTAGGCGGCATCGCGGCGGGTATCGGTCATCCGGTAGAGCTGACCGACGATCACGGAAATGTTGGCTTTGAGGAAACCGGATCCAACGATGATCAGCGCCAGTGCCAACCAGAACACGTTGATCGCGGGATCGCCTTGCTTGACCAGCGGATCGGTTGCGCCCTGTAGCCCCTCATAGGCCATGAACAGATGGCCGAAGGCCAGCAGGATGCCGCCGAAGAACACCGCCTTGCGCTGTCCCAGCCAGCGATCGGCAAGATAGCCGCCCAGCACCGGGGTAATATAGACCAGGCTGGTATAGGCGCCATAGATCAGGTTGGACTTGCCATCGCCGAACAGCCAAAACTTGGTGAGGTAAAGGATCAGCAAAGCGCGCATCCCGTAGTAGGAAAAGCGCTCCCACATCTCGGCATAGAACAGCACGAACAGGCCGCGCGGATGGCCCACCACTTCCTCGCTCTTGCGCACGGAAATCAGCCCGCCGACCACAAGAAATGCGAACAACGCGATTGCCGCGATGGCAGCGATCCAGTCGCCCTCGTTCCACAAGCCCATGCTTTTCATGAATTCAATCCCCGAAGTGTCCTGTTCCGGTCGACACCTGGCGACCGTTGCATGGCGGGGGAGACTAGCCTCGATTTCCCCACTGTGAAGCGAAATTCGGCAAGAGTGTTGCAATCTTGCGCGTTGAAGGAATCGGTCATTCCGCTTGCGTGCAGCGCTGTATTATGGCACTGATGCACCATGCCCAACGAAAGCAAGCCCGTCTATCTCAAGCTGCGCGACAAGATCGCGGCCGCGATCATCGAAGGGGTCTATCCCGATGGCGCCATGCTGCCCTCGGTGCGGGCCTTTGCCGCGGACCAGGGTGCCAACCCGCTGACTGTCGCCAAGGCGTACCAGCAGTTCCAGCTCGACGGGCTGGTCGAAGTGCAGCGCGGGGTGGGCATGTTCGTCGCGCGCGGGGCGGCGGAGAAGCTGCGCCGCAGCGAGCGGGAGACGTTCCTGCGCCGCGAATGGCCGGCGATCGCCCGGCGGATCGAACGGCTGGGCATCTCCCCGGCGGAGCTGCTCAACGAAGCGTGAAACTTTGCGCAAGATTGCCGCATAATGTGTTGCTTCGACGACCATTGTCTGGCAATCAAAATGCCGCAGTGCTGCTTGCACCGGGTCGGAAGCTGCGCCGCGCTTTTTTGCCGAAAACAAGGTTCGGGCCGTCGGGCGGCCCGGTGAAAGGCGTGCGATGATCAGATCCGAACTCTTGGCCGTGCTGGCGCGGGAAAACCCCGAATTGCGCATGGAAGAAATTGAAAAGGTGGTTGGCGTCTTTTTTGACGAGATTGCCCAGCGCCTTGCCAATGGCGGGCGGGTTGAACTGCGTGGGTTTGGCGCCTTTTCCACCCGCGCGCGCGAGGCGCGCAAGGGCCGCAACCCGCGCACCGGCGCCGCAGTGGCCGTGCCCGGAAAGCGGGTGCCCTATTTCAAGCCCGGCAAGGAAATGCGCGCACG
>JAKOWQ010000383.1 GCA_029781465.1 Pseudomonadota bacterium | reverse complement strand
GGCTGCCCAAGCCGCTGCCCTGGCGCGAGATTTTCGTCTATTCGCGGCGGGTCGAGGGCATCCACCTGCGCGCCGGGCCGGTGGCGCGCGGCGGGCTTCGCTGGTCCGACCGGCGCGACGATTTCCGCACCGAAGTGCTCGGGCTGATGAAGGCCCAGCGGGTCAAGAACGCAGTGATCGTGCCGACCGGCGCCAAGGGCGGGTTCTATCCCAAGCAGCTTCCCGATCCCGCGCGGGATCGCGACGGCTGGCTGGCCGAGGGCAAGGAAAGCTACAAGCTGTTCATCCGCACCCTGCTTTCGATTACCGACAATATCGTCAACGCAAAGGTGGTCCATCCGCCAAAGGTGACGATCCGCGACGGCGAAGACCCCTATTTCGTGGTCGCCGCCGACAAGGGCACCGCAACCTTTTCCGACACCGCCAATGCCCTGGCCGAAGAACGCGATTTCTGGCTCGACGACGCCTTCGCCAGCGGCGGCTCGAAGGGTTATGACCACAAGGCGATGGGGATCACCGCCAAGGGCGCCTGGCTTTCGGTGCAGCGCCACTTCCTCGAAATGGGGATCGACGTTCAGAAGGATCCGGTGCGCGTGGCGGGCTGCGGCGACATGTCGGGCGACGTGTTCGGCAACGGCATGCTGCTGTCCAAGGCGATCAAGCTGGTCGCCGCCTTCGATCATCGCCACATCTTTCTCGATCCCGATCCCGATCCGGCGAAGAGCTGGGCCGAGCGCGCGCGGATGTTCGCCCTGCCGCGTTCGAGCTGGGACGATTACGACAAGAAGCTGATCTCGAAGGGTGGCGGGGTCTTCGCCCGCAGCCTCAAGGAAATTCCGCTCAGCGAGCCGGTTCGGGCGATGCTGGGGATCGAGGCCGAGACGATCGATCCCGACAGCCTGATCACCGCGATCCTCAAGGCCGAGATCGACCTGCTGTGGTTCGGCGGGATCGGCACCTATGTGAAAGCCGCGCACGAAAACAACGTCGAGGTGGGCGACCCGGCCAACGATGCGCTGCGCATCGATGGCGCGGACCTGCGCGTCAAGGTGGTGGGCGAAGGCGCCAACCTGGGCTGCACCCAGGCGGGGCGAATCGAGTTCGCGCTAGGCGGCGGGCGGATCAACACCGATTTCATCGACAATTCGGCCGGGGTCGATTGCAGCGACAACGAGGTGAACATCAAGATCGCGCTGGCCGGAGCCAAGCGTGCCGGGAGGCTGAGCGAACCGGCGCGGGTCAAGCTGCTGGCGGCGATGACCGACGAGGTCGGTGAAATCGTGCTCGAGGACAACCGGCTTCAGGCCCTCGCGCTGTCGATCGCCCAGGCCGGCGGGGCCCAGGCCAGTCCGTCGCATCTGCGCCTGATCGACATGCTCGAGGCGGGCGGCAATCTCGATCGCAAGACCGAAGGACTGGCCGCGGGCGATGTGCTGGCGCGCCGCGCCGCCGACGGGCAGGGGCTGACCCGGCCCGAGCTGGCGGTGCTGCTCTCAAGCACCAAGCTGGTGCTGCAGGAGGCGCTCGAAGCCTCCGATGTGGTGGACGATCCGGGGCTGGCCGACGAACTGCTGGGCAAGTTCCCCGAACCGATGCGGGTGAAATTCCGGCGCGAGATCCTCGATCACCGGCTGCGGCGCGAAATCGTTGCCACCCGGCTTGCCAACCGGATGATCAACCGGCTCGGGCTGATCCATCCCTTTGAACTGGCCGAAGAGGAAGGCGCCAGTCTGGCCCAGGTGACGGCGGCCTTTGTCGCGGTCGAGCGGTTGTTCGCCATGGACGCGGTGTGGAGCGCGCTCGAAAGCGCGGCGATGCCCGAGGGCGCGCGGGTGCTGCTGTTCGCGCGGACGGCATCCGCGATGGCCGATCATATGGCCGACGTGCTGCGGATCGGCGGCGGTGCGTCCGAGCCGACCCGGCTGGTTGCCGAGCTTGAAAGCGGGGTGAAGGCCCTGACCGCCGAAGGTGCGAGCCTGCTGGCGGGCGAGGCGCTGGCCCAGTCGCAGCGGATGCTGGCCGAGCTTGCGGAAGCGGGCGCACCCAAGGCCGAGGCATTGATGGTGGCGCGGCTGTTCGATCTCGACGGTTCGGTCGGGATTGCCCGGCTGGCGCGCGAGAGCAAACGCTCG
>JAKOWQ010000452.1 GCA_029781465.1 Pseudomonadota bacterium | reverse complement strand
CCTTTGCGCCGCCAGCTTCGTCGGGCTGACCCTAGGGACGATTGCCGCCAAAAGAAAGAGCGGCGCCAAGATCTTCACTGCTGCCCGGCGCCGGGGCAGGGGCGGTGAGCGCCCCGACCCTGAGCGCGGTTCCGGGTGCGCAAACCAGCTGGCCGAGAGTGGCGAGCAGCGTTTCGCGCAGGTGCTGCAGCCTGGCAATATGCGCGTCGGTCGCCGCGATCTTGGCCTTGAGCCGCGCCTCGACCATCTCGCGGGTGACCTCCTGGCGTCCGACCTGCACCACGATCTCAGCAATTTCATGCAGTGAAAAGCCCAGCCCCTGGGCGCCGCGGATCAGTTGCACCAGCCCGGCATCCTCGGCGTCATAGTCACGGTAGCCATTGCCGCGCCGCGCCGGACGCGGGAGGAGACCGATCTTTTCGTAATAGCGCAAGGTATCGGTCGATACCCCGCAGCTGGCCGCCAGTTCCCCGATTTTCATCGCCGCGTGATTTCCCTTGACCCTGGACCATGCTCCAAGGTGCATGACGGCACTGGTAATCGGGAGATCGGACAATGAAAAGGCGCTACCTTGTCGCATTGGGTCTGGCGGCGGCGGTGATCGCGGTGGGGATGATGCCCTATTCGCACGTCACCAGCACCAGTTCCTTCGCGAGCGGCACTGCGCTTCGGCCCTTTGCCGGTGCACCCGCGTCCGGCCAGCCCGCCCCGGTTTCGCTGGCTATCGTGCGAACTTCAGCCAAGCCGGTCAGGGAGGCGATGATCGTTTCCGGCGGAAGCTGGTCGCGCGACGTCACGGTTTCGATGTCGGGGTTCGTGATCCGCCACGGCGACAAGGTGCTGGCCTTCGATCTCGGGCTGGGGAGCGGGATCGACGCGCAATACGACGCCGAGATGCCGATGTGGGCGCGGCCCACCTTCGGCTATGCCCGGCCGGTCGATCCGCTGGCTGCGCAATTCGTCCGGGCCGGCCAGCCCCTGCCGGAAGAGGTGGTGCTCAGCCACAGCCATTGGGATCACGGATCGGGGCTGGAGGATTTCCCGCAGGCGCAGGTCTGGGTGTCGGGCGCGGAGATGGCCTTCATTCGCACCCCGCAGAGCGGCGCGGGTAGGCCGTGGATGTCACAGGTGGGCAGGCCCGATATCCGCTGGCAGACCCTGGCATTTCCCGATGGGCCGTTCCTGGGCTTTTCCGCGAGCAACGACATTTTCGGCGACGGGAGCGTTGTGGCGCTGCCAATCCCCGGACACACGCCGGGTTCGCTCGCGCTGTTCATCAGGACCGCATCGGGACGGCGATTCCTGCTGGTGGGCGATGTGCTGTGGAACGCCGGTGAACTGCGCGCGGGGCAAGGAAAGGCCTGGCCCGCGCGGGCGCTGGTCGATGGCGATCAGGCGGCAACCGCGCGTGCGGTTCGCCAACTGATGCAACTGAGCCGCGCCGATCCAGGACTGACGATCGTTCCCGCGCACGACGGTGATCTGCAGGCGCGCCTTGGCCTGTTTCCGCGCTGGATCGATTAGCCGAACACCCGCGCGAAGATCGCGTCGACCGCCTTGAAGTGGTAGTCGAGATTGAACTTGTCTTCGAGCTCGGCCTCGCTCAGCGCGGCGGTGACTTCGCTATCGGCCTTGAGCAGTTCGAGCAGGTTGAGCTGCCCGTCTGATTCCCACACCTTCATCGCGTTGCGCTGGACCAGCCGGTAGGCCGCGTCGCGCTCCAGCCCGGCCTGGGTCAGCGCCAGCAGCACCCGCTGCGAGTGGACCAGCCCGCCCATCCGGTCGAGGTTCTTCTGCATCCGCTCGGGATAGACCAGCAGCTTGTCGACCACTCCGGTCAGCCGGGCCAGCGCGAAATCGAGCGTGATGGTCGCATCCGGGCCGATGAAGCGTTCCACCGAGGAGTGCGAGATGTCGCGCTCGTGCCACAGCGCGACGTTTTCCATCGCCGGGATTGCCGCCGAGCGGACCATCCGCGCCAGACCGGTCAGGTTCTCGGTCAGCACCGGGTTGCGCTTGTGCGGCATCGCCGAGGAGCCCTTCTGGCCGGGCGAGAAATATTCCTCCGCCTCAAGCACCTCGGTGCGTTGCAGGTGCCGGATTTCCACCGCCAGCCGTTCGATACTGCTGGCGATCACCCCCAGAGTGGCGAAGAACATCGCGTGGCGATCGCGCGGGATCACCTGGGTGCTGACCGGCTCGACCGCAAGGCCCAGCTTGTCGGCGACATGGGCCTCAACCGCCGGGTCGATGTTGGCGAAGGTGCCCACCGCACCCGAGATCGCGCAGGTCGCAACCTCGGCGCGGGCGGCGATCAGGCGCGTCTTGCAGCGACTGAATTCGGCATAGGCTTCGGCCATTTTCAGCCCGAAGGTGGTCGGCTCGGCATGGATCCCGTGGCTGCGCCCGATCGTGGGCGTGTATTTGTGCTCCAGCGCGCGGCGCTTGATCGCGGCAAGCAGATCGTCAAGGTCCGCGAGCAGGATGTCGGCGGCCCGCGCCAGCTGCACCGCCAGGGTGGTATCGAGCACGTCGGAACTGGTCATCCCCTGGTGCATGAAGCGCGCCTCGGGGCCGACCTGCTGCGCCACCCAATCGAGAAAGGCGATCACATCGTGCTTGGTCACCGCCTCGATCGCGTCGATCGCGGCGACATCGATCGCCGGACTGGTCGCCCACCAGTCCCACAGCGCCTTGGCGCCGCTGGGCGGAACCACGCCCAACTCACCCAGCTTTTCGGTGGCATGAGCCTCGATCTCGAACCAGATCCGGTAGCGCTCTTCCGGCTCCCAGATCGCGACCATCGCGGGACGGGCATAACGCGGGACCATGTTTCGACTCCTGTGGGCTGATGCACGAGCCGCTAGGGGAGGGGGCTGGCGAAGGCAAGGGGCGGGGGCATTTGCCGCCGACCGGACACTCGGGACATGGTTGTCCGGAAACAGGCTCCCTCGTCCCCCCGCAAGCATCAGTTTGCCAGCGCGCGCGTGGCCGGGGATACGAAAGGTGTTTTCGCATCCCCCTTGCGAAGCGGGACTGCGGCGTGAAGGAGGCTGGCTTCTCGCCCTTGCCCAAAGATCAAGCCGGATCCCGCCAGGTCAATCGTCCTCGCCAGGCATTTCGCCCGTTGCCTCGACCGCGGGGGCGTGAACCGCCTTGGCCTCGCGCGCGCGCGCCGGGGCGGGAGAGGTGGGCGTTTCGGCGCCAGGGGTGACCAGACCTTCGAGCGAGCTGCCGTCAAGACCCAGTTCCTTCATCAACCCGTCGATGATCGGGGCCTGGGCGCGATAGGAAAGCGCCGCGGAAAGCGCGTCACTCGCCAGATTGCCGTTTCCCGCCGCCATCGGCGCGCCGTCGCTGCCCGTGCCGCGGGTCAGTCCATCGACCTGGACGATCTTGATCGAATCGATCGCCTCCAGCGGTTTGGCGCTTTCGCGCACCAGATCAGGCAGGACCTTGAGCAGCGCCAGCTTGGTCTGGAGCGAAACCTGATCGGAGGACAGCAGGTTGGCCGCCTCGTTGATCGCGCGCTGGCCCGCCGCCTCAACCTCAAAGCGGATGCGGTTGGCCTCAGAGCGCAGTTTTTCCGCCTCGGCCTGGCCTTCGGCTTCAAGTCGCATTGCCTCGGCCCGGTTGGTCGCGGCCTCCTTTTCGGCCAGCGCCTCAACCTTGACGCGGATCGCGTCGCGTTCGGCGGCCTTCGAGGCTTCGATCAGCTCGATCCGCTTCTGGCGCTCGGCGATCTCGGTCTCGCGCGCGGTGGACACCTGCTCTTCGACAGACGCTGCCTTGGCGCGCGCTTCGTCGGCCTCGGCCTTGGCCTGGCTTTCCTCGCGGCTCTTGTTCTGGACCGCGATCTGCTGTTCCTGCCGCGCCATTTCCAGCGCCTGCTCCTGCGCGATGCGGGCTTCCTGCACCGCGCGATCGGCCTGGATCTGCTGGCTGTCGACCATCTTCTTGGCCTCGATCCGCGCGGCTTCGGCTTCCTGGCTGCGCTTGGACTGCTCGCGCGCAACCTCGGCGGCCTGGGCGGCGCGGCGCATCTCGACCTCGCGTTCCTGTTCAAGGCGGGCAAATTCGTTGTCGCGGGCGATCTGGAGCGATTGCTGCGATGCCTCGAGATTCTTCATCTCGATCTGCACACGGGTATCCTGTTCGATATCGTTGCGTGCCTTCTTGCGCAGCTCGATCTGTTCGGTGAGCTTGGTCAGACCCTCTGCATCGAAGGCATTGTTGGCGTTGAAATGCTCGATCGATGTCTGGTCGAGGCCGGTCAGCGAGACCGATTCGAGCTCAAGCCCGTTCATCGCCAGATCGTTCGAGGAAACCTGCTGCACCTTCTGGACGAATTCCGCGCGCTGTTCGTGCAGCTGGTTCATGGTCATTCCCGCAGCGACCGAACGCAGTGCATCGACGAACTTGCCCTCGACCAGATCCTTCAGCGCCTCGGGATTCATGGTGCGCAGACCCAGGGTTTGCGCGGCCATCGCGATCGCATTGCCGTCGGGGCGGACGCGGACATAGAATTCCGCCTTCACATCGATCCGCAGCCGGTCGAGCGTGATCAGCGCGTCGGTGTTCTTGCGTTCCACCGCCAGGCGAACGGTGTTCATGTTGACCGGCATGGTCTCGTGAAGCACCGGCAGCACCAGCGCGCCGCCGTTGATCACTACCTTCTCGCCCCCGAAACCGGTTCGCACGAAGCCGATTTCCTTGGTCGCGCGGCGGTACAGCCGGGTGATGGTGAAAGCGATCACCAGCAGAACCGCCAGCGCCGTGCCGGCATAGACTGCGATATTGATAAGCCGATCCATTTCCATTTGTGCCTCTGTCAGTCAGCGATCCGGATCGGGCCTTGCCCGTCCAGAGCATAAAAAAGTTCCCCTTCGCGCCGCACCAGCAGCACCTCGTCGCCCTCGGCGAAGCTGGCGGCATCTTCGTGCGGCTCGACCATCACGTTGTGCATCTGGCCGTG
>JAKOWQ010000367.1 GCA_029781465.1 Pseudomonadota bacterium | reverse complement strand
CTGCTGCAAGCATCGGGGTGACAAATCCGGCCATGGCCAGCGGCACCGCCAGCAGGTTGTAGCCGATCGCCAGGGCGAAATTCTGCTTCACCACGCGCATGGTGCGCCGCGCTGCCACAATGGCACGCGGAATGGCATCGAGCCCGTCACCCAGGAACACCACGTCGGCGGCCTGGCGGCCGACGTCGCTGGCGGTGCCCGGCGCGATCGAGGCATCGGCCGCGGCCAGCGCGGGACCGTCGTTGAGACCATCGCCCGCCATCAACACCCTGTGTCCTTCGCTCTGAAGGCTGGCGATCGCGGCCTGCTTGTCGGCCGGACTGGCCTCCCCGCGCCCGTTCAGCCCGGTGGCGCGCGCCGCCTCGGCAACGGCGGCGGCATTGTCGCCCGAAAGCAACGCGGGTTCGATCCCCAGCGCGCGCATCCGCGCCAGGGCATCGCTGCTGCCCGGCCGCATCCGGTCGGCAAAAGGAATGAGCCAGGCGGGGGCTCCGGCGATGTCGAGCAGGGTCGCCATGGTCGCAGCCCCTTCGGGCCGGCGCAGCGCGACCGCCTTGCCGTTCCACAGCGCGGTAATCCCCGTCCCCGCCTCCTCGCGAACCTGCTCCAGCGCGGCGGGGACGATACCGCGCGCAGCCAGCACTTCGACCAGCGCGCGCGAAAGCGGATGGCGGCTGTGCGAAGCCAGCCCCAGGGCAACCGCGGCCCCCTCGGGCGGCAGAGCCTCGATCACCGCCGGATCGGGCAAGGGGCGGCCCATGGTCAGCGTCCCGGTCTTGTCGAGCAGCGCGCGGTCGACCGCAGCCAGCCGCTCGAGCGCCGAACCGTCCTTGACCATGATCCCGCGCTTCATCAGCGCACCGCAGGCCACCACCTGGGCCACGGGCACCGCCAGGCCCAGCGCGCAGGGGCAGGTGATGATCAGCACCGCGATGCCATAGACCAGCGACTGGTGCAGCCCGGCCCCGGCGATCATCCATCCGGCGAAGGTCAGAGCGGCGAGGGTATGAACGGCGGGCGCATAGAGCCGTGAGGCGCGATCGGCGATCCGTACATAGGCCGAGCGGTGCTGCCCCGCCGCATCCATCAGCCGCGCGATTTCGGCCAGCGTTGTGCCCTGCCCCGCCGCGTTGACCCGCACATCGACCGGCGATTCGAGGTTGAGCGTGCCGGCCAGCACCGCATCGCCCTTGCCAGCGATCACCGGCGCGCTCTCGCCCGTCAGCAACGACTGGTCGAACCGGCTCGCGCCGCTCAGGATCTCGCCATCGGCGGCCAGGCGTTCGCCCGCGGCCACCCGCAGGGTCATGCCGGGGACGAGATCGGACGCCGGGAGCCAATCAAGCCCCCCTCCCGGCGTCACGACCATCGCCCCCGGAGCCGCCTGGCGCAGCAAGGCATCGACCCCGGCCCTTGCGCGATCGCGCATGGCCGCATCGAGCGCGCGCCCGGCGAGCAGGAAAAGCAGCAGCATCAGGGTCCCGTCGAACCAGGCTTCCTCGCCGTGGTTGACAGTCTCCCACAGGCTCAGCCCGGTCGCCAGAATCACCCCGATCGAGATCGGCACGTCCATGTTGGTCGACCAGCGCCGAACCGCACCCCAGGCCGAAACGAAGAACGGGCGGCCGGCATAGGCGATCGCCGGAACCCCGATCGCCGCCGAAATCCAGTGAAACAGATCGCGCGTGGTGCCGTTCGCACCCGACCAGATGCTGACCGAAAGCAGCATCACGTTCATGCAGGCAAAGGCCGCCACCGCCAGTGGCGCCAGCAGCGGCTTGACCGCCGAAGGCGGTGCTTCAAGCTCCTGCCCGCGTGGCTGGCTGGCAAAACCGGCCAGGCTCAGCGCCTCGATCAGCGCCGGAATGCCCAGCTGAGGCTCATGGTCAACCTGCACCTGCCGTGCAGTCAGGTTGACACGCGCCGAAACCACGCCCGGCAGCGCGGCCAGCCCGCGCTCCACCTTGGCCATGCAGCCCGCGCAGTGCATTCCCGGAACCACCAGAACGGTAGAGACCGGGGTGCCATGATCGGACCGGCGCGCCGGGGCGGTCACGAGACGTCCTGTTCCGTCCGCCAGCGGGCCTTGCCGTCGATCGCCTCAAGCCGCAGCCGCCAGCGCCCGGCCGGAAGTGCCTGATCGGAGAGGAACGAGCCATCCTTCTGCCGGGCAAAGCGCAGCGGCTGATCGGGCATCCGGCCCAGCGGGTGCCAGGCATCGCCCGTCAGCTCAACTCCCTGCGGCGGCGAGCCGGTCAACTTTACCGCAACCCGCCCGTCGGCTGCGCGGGCGGCCTCGACCTGCCAGCCCAGCGCGCCTTCCTTGCGCGCCTCGTCAAGCCAGCCGTTGAACTTCTGGCTCGCGACATAGGAGTTTTCGACCACCAGCCCGCCGAAGGTCGATGAGGCCAGGCGGGCCATCAGCACGTTGACCGCGATCACCACCGCGAAGAACACCACCAGGATTACGGTGATGTGTTTGCCGGTGAACGGCCCCTTGGTGAAGGCCCGGATCATTCCTCTTCTCCCGGGGCATCGAAGCGCACTTCGGAAACATCGCCGCCGCCTTCGGCATCCTTGGCCTTGAGCACGAAGTTGAACTTCTGCGGCGCAGTCCCGTCGGGCGCGACGACATAGACCCGCAGCGGATCGACCTGATCGGCCGCCACGGTCACCGCAAGGCTGCGCGCAGCCTTGTCGCGCGGGAGATCGTCGGTCCACATCACCCCGCCGGGCAAGCCTTCGATCGTCACTTCCATCGGACGCGGGCGCGCTTCCATGTTGCGCAGCTTGACGGTGTAATCGTTACGGATATCGCCGTTCGACTGCTGCGAGAAGGGCGGGTTGCGATCCTTCTGGACCGCGATATCGATGCGGCTGCGCGATCCCAGCGCGAACAGCAGCCCAAGCCCGATCGCGCCCCACACTGCCGTGTAGATCAGCGTGCGGGTATGGAACAGCGCCTTGCTGATCGGTCGCGGCGTACCGCCGGCCTTTTCGGAAGCGCAATCCTCAAGCGTGGCATAGTCGATCAACCCGCGTGGACGGCCCAGCTGGGTCATGACCTTGTCGCAGGCATCGATGCACAGCGCGCAGGTGATGCAGCGAATATCCGGCCCGTTGCGGATGTCGTACCCGGTCGGGCAAACCGCGACGCACTGATCGCAATCGACGCAGTCGCCGACCGAACCGGGGTTCTTTTCGGCCTTCTTGACGCTGCCGCGCGGTTCGCCGCGCCAGTCCTTGTAGGTAACGATCAGCGATTTCTCATCGAGCATCGCCGTCTGGATTCGCGGCCAGGGGCACATGTAGACGCAGACCTGTTCGCGCATGAACCCGCCCAGCAGGAAGGTCGTCGCGGTCAGCACGCCAACCGTGGCATAGGCCACCGGCGCCGCCTTGCCGGTCCAGAAATCGACCGTCAGGGTGGGTGCATCAGCGAAATACATGATCCAGGCGCCGCCGGTCCAGAAGGCGATCAGCAGATAGATCGTCCATTTCAACCCGCGCTTGAAGATCTTCTTGCCTGTCCAGGGCGCGGCCTCAAGGCGCATCTGCGCGTTGCGATCGCCGTCGATCAGGCGGTCGACGTGCTGGTAGAGATCGGTCCACACCGTCTGCGGACAGGCATAGCCGCACCAGGCCCGGCCAACCGCGCTGGTAACCAGGAACAGCCCGATCCCGGCCATGATTAGCAGGCCGGCCACGAAATAGAATTCCTGCGGCCAGATCTCGATCGAGAACATGTAGAACCGGCGGTGGGCCAGATCGACCAGCACCGCCTGGTTCGGTGCGTAGGGACCACGGTCCCAGCGCAGCCACGGCGTGATGTAGTAGACGCCAAGGGTGAGCGCCATGACCAGCCATTTGAAGCGACGGAAGCGGCCGTCTACCGCTTTGGGGAAGACGGCCTTTCGCTTCTCGTAAAGATGACTGGGTTGCTTTGCCGGTTCAGGGCTGTGCATTTCCACTTTCCGCTGCAGGAGTAGTCGGAGCTTCCACGAAGTCCTCACCGCCCCCCAGCGAGTGGACATAAAGCGCCAGCATCTTGATCGTCACCGGATCGAGCTTGGCTCCCCAGGCCGGCATAACCCCGGCATGGGCATTGGTGACGCTGGCCACAACCTTGTCATGGCTGCCGCCATAGAGCCAGACCGCGTCGGTCAGGTTCGGCGCACCGAAGGCTCGCGAACCCTTGGCGTCGTTGCCGTGGCACACTGCACAATTGGCGGTGAAGATCGCCGCGCCCGATTGCGCCGCCGCATCATTGGGCGCCTTGCCCGAAAGCGACAGCACATAGCTGGCGACATCGTTCACCTGGGCCGGTGCCAGGATCCCGTCGCGGCCGAACGAAGGCATCAGGCTGCTGCGGGTAGCAGCATCGTCGGGCGAACGGATGCCGTGGGCGATCGTGGTCTCGATCTCCTGAACATTGCCGCCCCACAGCCAGTCGTCGTCCTTGAGGCTGGGATAGCCGGGGTTACCGGCCGCGCCCGCGCCGTGACACTGGACGCAGTTCTGGCGGAACGCAGCCTTACCGCCGGCCACCGCCTTGTTGTAAAGGTCTGACCCGGGCGCGATCGTTTCGATCGGCGCCGCCGCGATCGCGGCCAGGGTTTCGCCCTTGGCCTCGTTGGCGGCCTTGAGTTCGGCCGCCAGCTGGCCGCGGCTGGACCAGCCCCACAGCCCCTCGGTGCCCGAATGGAGCAGCGGGATTGCGGGATAGACGATCATGTAACCGATAGCGAAGATGATGGTCAGATAGGTCGTCCAAACCCACCACCGCGGCAGCGGATTGTTGAGTTCCTCGATGCCATCCCATTCGTGACCGACGGTCTCGACGCCGGTCGGCTCGTCGATGCGCTTATTCGCCATTGTAGTCACCCCCACGGTTGTCTTCGGCGAAGATCATGTTTGCCGCTTCCTCGTTCGCCTTCCTGGCGCCGGGCCGGAATGGCCAGGCAGCCAGGACGACGAACAGTACGAAGGTCGCGACAAGTCCCCAGCTGTCGGCAAATTGCCGCAGCGTCTCATAGGTCGAATGCGGGCTCACCGCCCCTTCTCCTGCTTGGCCAGCTCTTCCTGAGCCGCCGCGCTGTTGACGTCGACCATCGTGCCCAGCACCTGGAGATAGGCGACCAGCGCGTCCATCTCGCTCAGCTTGGCGGGATTGCCGTCAAAATCGCGGACCTGCGCCTTGGGATACCGCGCGAGCAGATCGGCGTTGTCGGCGTTGGGATCGGCCTGCGACTTGAGATCGGCGTTGGCCTTGGCGATGTCGTCCTTGCTGTAGGGCACACCGACGCGCGACAGCGCGGTGAGCTCGGCGCCCATATCGCCCTGATCAAGATCGTTGTTCTTGAGGAAGGCGTAAGTCGGCATCACCGATTCGGGCACCACCGCGCGCGGATCGGCCAGGTGCTGGACGTGCCATTCATCCGAATAGCGGCCGCCAACACGCGCCAGATCCGGCCCGGTGCGCTTCGAACCCCACTGGAACGGATGGTCGTACATCGATTCCGCAGCCAGGCTGTAGTGCCCGTAACGCTCCTGCTCGTCGCGGAACGGACGGATCATCTGGCTGTGGCAGACGTAGCAACCCTCGCGGACATAGATGTCGCGCCCGGCCTGCTCGAGCGGGGTGTAGGGACGCATCCCCTCCACCTTCTCGATCGTGTTGTCGATCCAGAACAGCGGCGCGATTTCCACGATCCCGCCGATGATCACCGCGACGAAGGCGAAAGCCCCGAGCAGAGCGATGTTACGCTCCAGCTTCTTGTGCCGGCCCCAGGGTTCCTTTGCAGTTTCAGAAGTCATTGCTTGTCCCCCTTATTCTGCGGCGACCAGCGGCCGGTCGGCAGCGGGATCATAGGTGGCCTGACGCATCGGCTCTTCCTGACGGAGATTGCCGGCGATCGTCTGCCACACGTTGAAGGCCCAGATCAGCGCACCGGAGAGGTACATCACGCCGCCCAGGGCACGCAGGATGAACATCGGGTGGAGCGCCTGCACGGTTTCGGCAAAGCTGTTCACCAGATAGCCGTCGGCACCGTATTCGCGCCACATCAGGCCCTGGGTGATCCCCGCCACCCACATCGAGGACGCGTAGAACACGATCCCGAGCGTGGCGAGCCAGAAGTGCCAGTTGATCATCCGCTGCGAATACATCCGCTCGCGGCCCCACAGACGCGGAACCAGGAAGTAGACCGCCGAGAAGGTGATCATCCCGTTCCAGCCCAGCGCACCGGAGTGCACGTGGCCGATCGTCCAGTCGGTATAGTGCGAGAGCGAGTTGACCGACTTGATCGACATCATCGGCCCTTCGAAGGTCGACATGCCGTAGAAGGCCACGCTCATCACCATCATGCGGATGACCGGATCGGTGCGAACCTTGTCCCAGGCGCCGTTGAGCGTCATCAGGCCGTTGATCATGCCGCCCCAGCTGGGCATCCACAGCATTACCGAGAACACCATGCCGAGCGTCTGCGCCCAGTCGGGCAGCGCGGTATAGTGCAGGTGGTGCGGACCCGCCCAGATGTAGAGGAAGATCAGCGCCCAGAAGTGCACGATCGACAGGCGGTAGGAATAGACCGGACGCTCAGCCTGCTTCGGAACGAAGTAGTACATCATCGCCAAGAAGCCAGCGGTCAGGAAGAAGCCCACCGCGTTGTGCCCGTACCACCATTGCACCAGCGCGCCCTGCACACCGCCCCACAGCGGGTAGGAGCGCGATCCGAACACGCTGATCGGCAGGTTGACGTTGTTGACCAGGTGCAACATCGCCACGGTGATGATGAAGCTCAGGTAGAACCAGTTGGCCACGTAGATGTGGGGTTCCTTGCGCTTCATGATCGTGCCGACGAAAACCGCCAGATAGGCCACCCAGACAATGGTCAGCCACAGATCGACGTACCACTCGGGCTCGGCATATTCCTTGGCCTGGGTGATCCCCAGGACATAGCCGGTCGCGGCCAGGACGATGAACAGCTGATAGCCCCAGAACACGAAGCGGGCGAGCCCCGGCAACGCCAGGCGGGCCCGGCAGGTGCGCTGCACCACGTAGAACGAGGTTGAGATCAGCGCCGTGCCCCCGAAAGCGAAAATCACCGCCGAGGTGTGCAACGGCCGGATTCGCCCGAAGTTCAGGAACGGCTCGAAATTGAGGAGCGG
>JAKOWQ010000353.1 GCA_029781465.1 Pseudomonadota bacterium | reverse complement strand
TCCAAAATTTGCTCACCTCGAGTCCATGAATTCCCACCATTTCGAGCAAAACGGACTGTTGGTATATACGTTGGTATTATTGATATTCGATAATCTAATTTCTATCTTTTATCAATTATATATGGCTATAACCCCATCGCTGTCTCCCCGACCATTACCGCGCATCAACCGAACGCGGCGGTTTCCGCGATCACCCGTGCGGCATGGTCCGGCCGGCAGATCAGCAGATCGGGCATGTAAGTGTTGCGCTGGTTGTAGACCAGCGGTGAACCGTCGATCCGGCTGGCATGAAGTCCGTGAGCGAGCGCCACCGCCACCGGCGCGCAGCTGTCCCATTCATATTGCCCGCCGGTGTGGAGATAGATATCGGCCTCGCCGCGCACCACTGCCATCGCTTTGGCCCCGGCGCTGCCCATCGGGATGATCTCGGCATCGAGCGCGGCGGCGACATGCATCGCCTCGGCCGCGGGGCGGGTGCGGCTGACCACCATGCGCAGACGCGGCGGCGCGGGCGGGATCACTGTCGGGCGGTCCGAACGCAGCACCAACCCCGCCCCCGCCCCCGGCAGCGCCACCGCACCGAGCGCCGGGCGCCCGTCGATCGCCAGCGCGACATGCACCGCCCAGTCGGATCGCGCCTCGCCGTATTCGCGCGTGCCGTCGAGAGGATCGACGATCCACACCCGCCGCTTGCCCAGCCGTGCGGGATTGTCCTTTTCCTCTTCAGAGAGCAGCCCGTCCTCGCCGCGCGCCTCGTGCAGCGCCTTGACCAGAAAGGCGTTGGCAACCTCGTCCCCTGCCTTGCCCAGCGCCTTGCCTTCGAGCGTGCCCGAAGCGCGCACGTCGAGCAGCAGGCGCCCGGCGGTCTCGGCAAGGTGCGCGGCGAGTTCGGCGTCGGTCAAGCGGCTGGCTCCCCTTCGGGTTCGTGCGGTACCTCGCGAAAGCCCCAGTCGACAAGGCTCCAGCCGCGCTCGTGGAGGTAATAGAGCACGATCTTGGTGATTACCTCGGTCCCGGCAATCGCTCCGGCGGCCTTGGCATTGCCGGTGAAAATCCAGCCGAGCACGAAGGTGTCGATGCTGCCCAGCAGCCGCCAGCTGGCCGCCTTGACCACCGAGCGGGTGCGGGTTTCGTGGGCCTTGAGATGGAACAGGGCGGACATCAGAGGTCTCCCAGCAGCGTGTCGACGATCAGCGAAGCGGCGGCTTCGGGGGTCATCGCGGTGGTGTCGATGCGGATCTCGGGATTGTCGGGGGCTTCATAGGGGCTGTCGATCCCGGTGAAGTTCTTGAGCGCCCCGCTGCGGGCCTTCTTGTAGAGTCCCTTGACGTCGCGCGCCTCGGCCTCGGCCAAGGGCGTGTCGATGAATACCTCGACGAATTCGCCCTCGGGCAGCATCGCGCGGACCATCTCGCGCTCGGCCCGGAACGGACTGATGAAGGCGGTGAGCACGATCAGCCCGGCATCGGCCATCAGCTTGGCTACTTCGCCCACACGGCGGATGTTTTCGATCCGGTCCGCCTCGGTAAAGCCCAGATCCTTGTTGAGCCCGTGGCGCACATTATCGCCATCGAGCAGGAAGGTGTGCCGGTTCATCCGGTGCAGCTTTTTCTCGACCAGATTGGCGATGGTGCTCTTGCCCGCGCCCGACAGGCCGGTGAACCACAGAACGGCGGGCTTCTGGTTCTTGATTCTGGCGTGCTGATCGCGCGAGACGTCGAGCGCCTGCCAGTGGACGTTCTGCGCGCGGCGCAGGCTGAAGTGGATCATCCCCGCGCCGACCGTGCGGTTGGTCAGCTTGTCGATCAGGATGAACCCACCAAGCGTGCGGCTCCGGGCATAGGGTTCGAACACGAGCGGCTTGTCGGTGGTGACCTCGGCCACGCCGATTGCGTTGAGATCGAGCGTCTTGGCGGCGAGATGTTCAAGCGTGTTGACGTTGACCGCGTACTTGGGCTGCTGGACCGTCGCCGAAACGGTCTGGGTGCCCAGCTTGAGCCAATAGGAGCGGCCGACGTGCAGCGCCTCGTCGTCCAGCCAGACCAGCGTTGCCTCGAACTGGTCGGCGGCCTCGGGCGGGGCATCGGCGGCAGCGATCACGTCCCCGCGCGAGCAGTCTATCTCATCGGCCAGCGTCAACGTGACCGACTGGCCCGCCACTGCTTCGTCCCGGTCGCCATCCAGGGTGACGATCCGCGCCACCGTGCTGGTCTTACCCGAGGGCAATACCCGCACTGCATCGCCCGGCCGCACCGATCCGCTGGCAATCAGCCCGGCAAAGCCCCGGAAATCGAGGTTGGGCCGGTTGACCCACTGCACCGGCATCCGCAGCGGCCCGGCGCGGTCTGCGCTGGTATCGACCGCGACACTCTCCAGGTGCTCGACCAGCACCGGCCCCTTGTACCAGGGGGTCTTGGGCGAACGGACGGTGATATTGTCACCCTTGAATCCCGAAATCGGCAGCGCGGTGAAATGCTCGATCCCGATGGTCCTGGCGAACCGGGAATATTCGGCCACGATCGCGTCGAACACGTCCTGGCTATAGTCCACCAGGTCCATCTTGTTCACCGCCAGAACCAGGTGGCGAATGCCGAGCAGGTGGACGAGGTAGGAATGGCGCCGGGTCTGCGCCAGCACACCCTTGCGCGCGTCGATCAGGATCACCGCCAGATCGGCGGTCGATGCGCCAGTCACCATGTTGCGGGTATACTGTTCGTGCCCCGGACAATCGGCGACGATGAACTTGCGCTTTTCGGTGTTGAAGAAGCGATAGGCGACGTCGATGGTGATGCCCTGTTCGCGCTCGGCGGCAAGGCCATCGACCAGCAGGGCGAAATCGATCTCCTGCCCCTGGGTGCCGAGGCGTCTGCTGTCGCTTTCCAGCGCGGTAAGCTGATCCTCGAAGATCATCTTCGAATCGTAGAGCAACCGCCCGATCAGGGTCGACTTGCCATCGTCGACCGAGCCGCAGGTGATGAAGCGCAGCATGGTCTTGTGCTGGTGCGACACGAGATAGGCGTCGATATCCTCGGCGATGAGGGCATCGGTGACGTAGACGGGGTCGCTCATCGTTCCGCCCTCCGTTTGCCCTGAGCCTGTCGAAGGGCGCCGCGCAACCGTGCTTCGACAAGCTCAGCACGAACGGGAAACGAGCCGCACATCAAAAGTACCCCTGCTGCTTTTTCACTTCCATCCCCGCGCCGCCCGCGTCCTTGTCGATCGCACGGCCCTGGCGTTCACTGGTGGTGGTGAGCAGCGTTTCCTGGATCACGTCGGACAGGGTCGAAGCCTCGCTCTCGACCGCGCCGGTCAGCGGATAGCAGCCCAGAGTGCGGAAGCGGATCGAGCGCATCACCGGCTGCACACCGGGCTTCAGCGGAAAGCGCTCGTCCTCCACCATCAGCAGCAGCCCGTCGCGGTCAACCGTGGGACGCGGAGCGGCGAAATAGAGAGGGACGATCGGAATGCCTTCAAGCTGGATATATTGCCACACGTCCAGCTCGGTCCAGTTGCTGATCGGGAAGACCCGGATGCTTTCGCCCTTGTGCTTCCTGGCGTTGTAGAGGTTCCACAGCTCGGGCCGCTGGTTCTTGGGATCCCAGCCGTGGCTGGCGGTGCGGAAGGAAAAGATCCGTTCCTTGGCGCGGCTCTTTTCCTCGTCGCGCCGGGCCCCACCGAAAGCGGCATCGAAACCCCATTTGTCGAGCGCCTGCTTGAGGCCTTCGGTCTTCCACAGATCGGTGTGGAGCGCGCCGTGATCGAAGGGATTGATCCCGCGTTCGGCCGCCTCGGGGTTGTGATAGACCAGCAGTTCCATCCCGCTTTCGCGCGCCATCCGGTCACGCAGGGCATACATGTCCCTGAATTTCCAGGTGGTATCGACGTGGAGCAGCGGGAACGGCGGCGGCGCGGGATAGAAAGCCTTACGCGCCAGGTGCAGCATCACGGCGCTGTCCTTGCCCACCGAATAGAGCATCACCGGGCGCTCTGCCTCGGCCACGACCTCGCGCAGGATGTGGATTGCCTCGGCTTCGAGCCGTTGGAGGTGGGTCAGCGAGGGACCATGCGCGGGACCAGTCATTCCGGCAGTAATGCCACGAACGCTTGACCAGTATGCTCCCATATGGGAGCATACTGCTATGGCATTTCTTTCCGCCAGCCAATCCGAGCTATTGCTGGCCCTGATCGAGGGCTCGGCGCAGGGCGAGCCGTGGGAGGGCGTGCTTCGCGCGCTCGTCCGGCAAAGCGGAGCTGACTGCGCGCTGCTGCTGGCCTCGCCGCTCACCGGCGAACCGCCGCGTCGCATCCTGGCCATCCATGCACCGGGCCCGCGCTTCATCAACCCGGACCCCGCCTGGCTCGCCGCGCTCGGGCTAAGCCCTTCGGCGGCGCTGCGCCCGGGACGGATCTATGCTCTCGAAGAGATTCTCGATTTCAACGCGCCGGAAGTGCTTGCCCGCCAGCGCGCGATGCTCGCCGAAATGGGTATCGCCCACGGTCGCGCGCTGCGGCTGGGCGCAGACGGCGCGGGCGAAGCCTTGCTGTTCATGGCGCGGGCCAGAGAGGATTTCCCCGCCTCGCTGGCCGCCACCCTGTCGAGCATAGCGCCACACCTTGCGGCAGCCTTGCGGCTGGATTCGGAGCAGGCCCGGTTGCAGCTTCAGGCCAGCATGGCCGAGGAGGCCCTGGCCCGCCTCGGGATCGGGCAGATCGCCTTCGATACGCAAGGGCGGGTTGTGGCCGCCGATCCGGTAGCCCGGCAGGCGCTGGGTTTCGGCATGCCCTTCCCAGCACAACCGATGCCTCGGCTGCAACTGCCCACCGAAACCGCGCTCGAACTGGAGCGCGCCTGTGCCACTGTCGCCGGAAGCGGAATCGGCGAGGCGATCCTGCTCGATCCGCGCCGCGGGTTGTGGCTGGCCCTGCGCAAAGCCGATCAACCCGGCACGGCCGTTATCGGCACCCTGCGCCTGCCACAAGACGAGGAAGCGCAGCCGGCGGTCGGCATGCTTGCTGCGATCCACGGCCTCTCACGCCGTGAAGCCGCCCTTGCCGAGGCCATGAGCCGCGGGGAATCGATTGTCGAGGCCGGCGCGCGCCTGGGCCTGACGCGCGAGACCGCCCGAAACTATTCCAAGCGGATCTACGCCAAGACCGGCACCAGCGGACAGGCCGATCTGGTGCGCCTGATCCTGACGGGCCTCGCGCCGTTAGGATAGATACCAATATAATACCATTTACACGCCGCAGCCATCGGACTAGACCCCGTACGACACGCCCCTGACCGGACTGCCCCGAGGCCGCACGATGACCATGCTGGAACTGACCGGCCCGCTCGATCCGGCCAATCCCCTGCCGCTTTACCGCCAGCTGGAGGGCGCTCTGCGCCGCTCGATCGAAAGCCAGCGCTTGCTGCCAGGCGAAGCCTTGCCGCCCGAGCGCGATGTGGCAAGCCAGCTGGGAATCTCGCGGATCACGGTCAGAAAGGCGCTGGATACGCTGGTCAGCGATGGCTTTCTTGCGCGGCGGCAGGGCGCGGGAACCTTTGTCTCGCGGCGCGTCGAAAAGAACTTTTCCCGGCTCACATCGTTCACCCAGGACATGATCGAACGCGGCCTCAAGCCGCACAGCCAATGGCTCGACAAGCGTGAGACCAGCGTTTCACCCGAAGATGCGCTCACCCTTGGCCTCAGCCCCGGCTCGCGGGTCTATCGCTTCAACCGGGTGCGGTTTGCCGATGGCGAACCGATGGCCCTGGAATTCGCCACGGTGCCGGTCTCCCTTCTGGAAAGCGCGGATGCGGTGGATGGATCGCTCTATGCCGCGCTGGCGAAGCTTGGCAACCAGCCGGTTCGCGTCCTCCAGCGGCTGCGCGCCACCCAGTTCAGCGCCGAACAGGCCGATATCCTTGGCATCGCGCCCGGGAGCGCGGGGTTGCTGATCGAACGGCGCGGCTTTTCCGCGTCGGGCCAGCTGGTTGAGATCACCCGCTCCTATTACCGCGGCGACCGCTATGATTTCGTCGCCGAATTGCGGGCACCATAATCTTGCCGCGGCTTGCCGATCCTGCCGCGCAAACGCGGATGGCCGCTGAAGCCGCTTCGGCAGGCACGGTCCTGCGGCGGCAATTCGATGCCAATCGCGAACAGATCGGCGCACTGGCGGACCACCTCGCGGCCCATCCGCCCAGGATGGTGATTACCTGCGCACGGGGCAGTTCGGATCACGCGGCAACCTTTGCCAAGTATCTGATCGAACAGGAGCTGGGGCTGCCCGTGCTGTCCTTCTCGCCTTCGCTCGCCTCGTTGCACGGCAAGGGCCTGGGCGGTCCCGACACGCTGTTCCTGGCGATCTCTCAATCCGGCGGCAGCCCCGACATCGTCACCGCCACGCAGCGCGCACGCGAGTGCGGTGCCCTGACGGTAGCGCTGGTCAATGTCGAGGCGAGCCCCCTTGCCAATGCAGCCGATTGCGTCGTTGCCCTTCATGCCGGAGCCGAAACCAGCATTGCTGCAACCAAGAGCTTCATCGCCTCGCTTGGCGCCCTGCTCCAGCTGGTCGCGGCCTGGAGAGCGAGCGCGGATTGGTTGCACGACCTACCTCCAGCGCTGGAGCGCAGTTGGGCGCTGCCGTGGGACGCCCATGCCGATGAACTTGCCCAGGCTGACAACCTCTTCGTGATCGGTCGGGGGCTTGGCCTTGGAGTGGCCCAGGAACTCGCGCTGAAGTTCAAGGAAACCTGCCAGATCCACGCCGAAGCCTTCTCCGGCGCCGAGGTGCGGCATGGCCCCATGTCGCTGGTCGGCAAGGATTTTCCGGTCATCATCCTTTCGCAGCCCGATGAGAGCCGTGCCGGGCTTCGCGACCTTGCGGAGGAATTCGTCGGGCGCGGTGCGCGGGTCCATACCAGCGGCATCGAGGCAAAGGGCGTGCGCGGCCTGCCGGACTGCGGCACCACCCCCCTGACCGCGCCGCTGCTTGCGGTCCAGGGGTTGTACAAGCTGGTGAACGCGGTTTCGCTGGCGCGCGGGCTTGATCCCGATCGCCCACCCTATCTGGCCAAGGTGACGCGCACGCTATG
>JAKOWQ010000275.1 GCA_029781465.1 Pseudomonadota bacterium | reverse complement strand
AGCCTCGGCCAAGCCGGGCTGCCCTTTTTCGACTGAACTTCCGTCAGCCATCATCAGTGCGTGGGATAGCCCCAGCCGCCCCAGATGTAGACCGCGACGAACAGGAACAGCCAGACCACATCGACGAAGTGCCAGTACCAGGCGGCCGCTTCGAAGCCGAAGTGCTGCTTGGGGGTGAAATCCCCGGCGTAGGCCCGGTAGAGGCAGACCGCGAGCATGATCGTGCCGACGATCACGTGGAAGCCGTGAAAGCCGGTGGCCATGTAGAAGGCCGAGCCGTAGGTGTTGCCACCAAAGCCGAACGGCGCATGGGCATATTCATAGGCCTGGATGCTGGTGAACAGCAGACCGAGCAGGATCGTGACCCACAGGCCCTTCTTGAGGCCGGCGCGATCGCCGTGGATCAGCGCGTGGTGCGCCCAGGTAACCGTGGTGCCCGAGCACAGCAGGATCAGGGTGTTGAGCAGCGGCAGATCGAAGGGATCCATCACCGCCTCGATCGCCTTGGGCGGCCACTGCCCGCCCACCGTTTCGGCGATGGTGCTGGGGAACAGCGAGAAATCGAAGAAAGCCCAGAACCAGCCGGCAAAGAACATCACTTCCGAAGCGATGAACAGGATCATGCCGTAACGCTGATGCAGCTGGACCACCGGAGTATGATCGCCGGCGTGGCTTTCCTTGATGATGTTCGAGAACCAGGTGAACATCGAGGCCAGCAGCAGCGCCATGCCCAGCCAGGGGACGAACTTTCCGCCCGCCATGTCGTGCATGTAGAGCACCATGCCGCTGGTAAAGGTCAGCGCGCCGATCGTGGTGACCAGCGGGACGATGTCCGGCGGAAGGATGTGAAAATCGTGATTCTTGGTGCCGGCCATGATCTCGTGGTCCCCGTTTTCCTCTGTCCCGACGCTCTATCGCCGGTGAAACACCGCTTGCCCTTATCGCGCCGGCCCCGCCCGGTCCAGTGCCTTTGAAGGGTCATCAGCAGCAATGTGGAAGGTATAACTGAGCGTGATCTGTTCGATGTCCCGGGTCTCGGGGTCATCAAGGATCTTGGGGTCGACGTAATAGATCACCGGCATGTCAATCGACTGCCCCGGCCGCAGCGTCTGGCGGTTGAAGCAGAAGCACTGCACCTTGTTGAAATACTTGCCCGCAAGCTCGGGCTCGACGTTGAAGCTGGCGACCCCGGTAATCGGCTTGTCCGAGAGGTTTTCGGCCTTGAAATAGGCCATCTTGCGCGCGCCGATCCGCATCGTCTGGGTGGTCTGCTCGGGTGCGAACTTCCACGGCATGCCGCGATCGACATTGGCATCGAAACGCACCGAGATCGACCCCGCCGCAACCTTCACCGCACCGGCGGTCTCGGCGCTGGCCCGCTGTGTGGTTCCGCCATAGCCGGTGACCTGGCAGAAGATGCGATAGAGCGGCACCGCGGCAAAGCCCAGACCGAGCATGGCCAGCGCCAGTACCAGTGCCAACAGCCCGGTGCGCAGGTTGCTTCCCTTGGGAGGAATGATCGAGGCGAGCGAAGCGGCCATCGCCTCAGCGCATCTTGGCGATGGTAATCAGATAGAACAGCACCACCAGGCCAACCAGTATCAGACCCAGCGCGCGGTTGCGGCCGCGCTGGATACGCTTGCGTTCGGTTTCGGGATCGGGGGGCAGTTGCATGGGGCAATCATCCAATCAGAAAGCGGTCGGCCACCAGGGCGGCGAACAGCACGAAAAGGTATAGCACCGAATAGCCGAACAGGCGCTTTTCCGGGCGCATGTCCATGTCGGTCGCACCGCCCCGGAACACCGCGACCCTGAGCGCGAGCAGCAGGAACAGCCCGGAAAGCACCAGCGCACTGACCCCGTAGAGCCACCCGGCGAGCTTGAGCCAGAACGGCAGCAGGGTCAGCGGCAGCAGCAGCACGGCATAGATCAGAATCTGGCGGCGGGTCGAATGGTGCCCGGCCACCACCGGCATCATCGGCACCCCGGCGGCGGCGTAGTCGGTCTCGACAAACAGCGCGAGCGCCCAGAAGTGCGGCGGGGTCCAGAAGAAGATGATCGCGAACAGCAAGACCGGCATCAGCGTGATCTCACCGGTCGCCGCGATCCACCCGATCATTGGCGGAAAGGCCCCCGCCCCGCCGCCGATGACGATGTTCTGCGGGGTGCGCGGCTTGAGCCAGACGGTATAGATCACCGCGTAGTAGAAGATCGAAAAGGCCAGGATCGCGGCGCAGAGCCAGCCCACCGCCACCCCCATCACCAGCACCGAACCGGCCGACAGCGCCACCCCGAAATCGCGCGCCGAAGTGCGGTCCATCCGTCCGGCCGGGATCGGGCGATTGGCGGTGCGCTTCATCTTCGCGTCGAGATCGGCTTCCCACCATTGGTTGAGCGCCGCCGATCCCCCGGCCCCGATGGCGATGCACAGGATCGCGACGAACCCCAGAATCGGATCGACCCGCACCGGCGCAGCGAGCATCCCGCACAGGGCGGTGAAGATTACCAGGCTCATCACCCGGGGCTTGGTCAGCGCGAAGAAATCGCGCCAGTCGGCCGGGAGCGGATGGGTGGCAGGGGCGGCGACGGAGGACATTGCGAGGGGGCTATAGCCGCTTCAACCAGTCGATCAACAGCGCGTTGACCTGATCGGGGCGTTCCTGCTGGGTCCAGTGGCCCACGCCTTCGAGCACGTGGCCCTCCACCCGCGGCGCAAACATCCGCATCAGCGCGACGGGATCGGCCACCGCGCCGAACAGGGTGGTGGCGGGATCGCGGCTGCCGCCGATGAACAGGCACGGCTGTTCGATCCGCTTTCCGGCCCAGTGGCGCAGGAATTCGTAGTCCGCCTCATGGTTGCGATAGCGGTTGAGCGGCCCGCGAAAACCCGAGGCCCGGAACTCTCCTTCGTAGTAATCGAGATCGGCCTCGCTCAGCCAGGGCACTGGGAGCGGATCGGGCAGACCTTCGAGGAAGGTCGCCCCCAGCGGCTTGTCCCAATAGTTGCCCTCCGGAACATCGCCCGCGATCGAATACATCATCCGCGCCACGAAATCGCGGGGGTTCCGCTCGGCTTCGGCCTCGGCCACGCCGGGCTGCTGGAAGTATTCCTGGTAGAAGAACCGGCCTTTGGAGGTGAACGCCTCGCGAAAGATCTCGGTGAAGGGGCGCTGCGGCGCCCCGGCGAAGGGTACCGAGAGGCCGGCCACGGCGCGGAACCGGTCGGGCCGGGTAAAGGCCGAATTCCACACGATCGGCGCCCCCCAGTCATGCCCGATCAGCACCGCCGGTTCGCCGGGTGCGAGCGCATCGGCCAGCCCCACCAGATCGGCGATGATCCTTTCC
Organism: Pseudomonadota bacterium; assembly: GCA_029781465.1. GTDB lineage: Bacteria > Pseudomonadota > Alphaproteobacteria > Sphingomonadales > Sphingomonadaceae > Novosphingobium. The sequence continues at coordinate 13,793 of JAKOWQ010000275.1, read as the reverse complement.
ATCGCATAGGCCTCGACCGGTTGCGGCTTGTCCGAACCGCCATAGCCGCGCACGTCGATCGCGCAGGCGGTGAACCCGGCCTCGGCCACCGGGCCGATCTGGTGACGCCAGGAATACCAGCTTTCGGGAAAGCCGTGGACCATGATCGCCAGCGGGCCGCTGCCCTCGATGGCGCAGCGCAGCGTCACCTCGCCGCAATCGATCAGGCGAAATTCGGGCATCGCTTCTCTCCCAACGAAAACGCCCCGACCTTGCGGGCCGGGGCGGATTCTGTCCAGTGCGAAGCGCGCGATCAGTGGTGATCGTTGTCCTCGATCGTCGGAACCTGTTCAAACTGGTGGAACGGCGGCGGGCTCGACAGGGTCCATTCGAGCGTGGTCGCGCCTTCGCCCCAATAGTTGCCCTCGGCCTTCTTGCCCATGGTGAAGGCATAGATGATGTTGGCGAACCAGATCACCAGCGATGCCGCCATGACCATGTAGCCATCGGTCGAGACCGTGTTCCAGTGCTCGAACGCCGGGGCATAGTCCGGATAGCGGCGCGGCATGCCGTTCAGCCCGAGGAAGTGCTGCGGGAAGAAGATCATGTTCACGCCGACGAAGAACACCGCGAAGTGCAGGTAGGACAGCGCTTCGGAGTGCCAGCGCCCGCTCATCTTCGGGAACCAGTAATAGAAGCCCGCGAACAGCGCCGTCACCGCGCCGAGGCTGAGCACGTAGTGGAAGTGGGCAACCACGAAGTAGCTGTCATGCACCACGTCATCGATCCCGCCGTTGGCGAGGTAGACACCGGTTACCCCGCCGACCACGAACAGGAAGATGAAGCCGATCGCCCAGACCATCGGGCTGCGGAATTCGATCGAACCGCCCCACATCGTCGCGATCCAGCTGAAGATCTTGATGCCCGTCGGCACCGCGATCACCATCGTCGCGAGCGTGAAGTACAGCTTGGTATTCACGCTCATGCCGGTGGTGTACATGTGGTGCGCCCACACGACGAAGCCGACCACGCCGATCGCCACCATCGCATAGGCCATGCCGAGATAGCCGAACACCGGCTTCTTCGAGAAGGTCGAGACGATCTGGCTGATGATCCCGAACGCGGGCAGGATCATGATGTAGACTTCAGGATGCCCGAAGAACCAGAACAGGTGCTGGAACAGCACCGGATCGCCGCCGCCCGAAGGATCGAAGAAGGTCGTGCCGAAGTTGCGGTCGGTGATCAGCATGGTGATCGCCGCGGCCAGCACCGGCAGCGCCAGCAACAGCAGGAAGGCGGTGACCAGCACCGACCACACGAACAGCGGCATGCGGTGCAGGGTCATCCCCGGCGCGCGCATGTTGAAAATGGTCGTGATGAAGTTGATCGCGCCCATGATCGAGGCCGCGCCCGCCAGGTGCAGCGCGAAGATCGCGAAATCGGTCGCCGGGCCGTTCGAGCCATAGGTCGAAAGCGGGGCATAGGCGGTCCAGCCGATCCCCGCGCCGTTGCCAGCCGCGTCACCCGGCACGAAAGCCGACAGCATCAGCGAAACGAAGCCCGCCACGGTCAGCCAGAACGAGATGTTGTTCATCCGCGGAAAGGCCATGTCGGGCGCGCCGATCATGATCGGCACGAACCAGTTGCCAAAGCCTCCGATGATCGCGGGCATGACCAGGAAGAACACCATGATCAGGCCGTGCGCGGTGATCAGCACGTTCCACAGGTGCAGCGCGCTGTTCATCTCAACCGGCTTGCCGGTCAGGAATTCCGCCACCGCGCCGAGGTATTGAATCCCGGGGTGAGCCAGTTCGAGCCGCATGATGCCCGAAATCGCACCGCCCACGATCCCCGCGAAGATCGCGAAGATCAGGTACAGCGTCCCGATATCCTTGTGGTTGGTCGACATGAACCAGCGGGCGAAGAACGCCGGCTTGTGATCGTGATCGGCGTGGTGATCGTCGGCGTGAGCCTGGAAGTGTTCGGCGGTGGTGGCCATGACTTGCGAACCTTGTCTTCGTGGGTTTCGGCTCAGGCGCCGGTTGCCGGGGCGGCGGGAGCGGCGGGAGCGGTGGCGACAGCCGGAGCATCCGGCGCGCCATCGATCTTGCCGCCCTGGGCGATCACCCAGGCGTTGAACTTGTCACGCGGGAGCGCTTCGACCACGATCGGCATATAGCCGTGGCGCGCGCCGCACAGTTCCGAACACTGGCCGTAGTAGACCCCGGGTTCGGTCACGGTCAGCACCTTCTCGTTGATCCGGCCGGGAACCGCGTCGAGCTTGAACCACAGCGACGGCACCGCAAACGAGTGGATCACGTCGGCGCCGATGGTCTGCATGCGGATCGGCTCACCCACCGGGATCACCATGCGGTTGTCCACCGCCAGCTGCGGCGGTTCGCCGTTCTTCACCGCGTCCTCATCGGGCAGCATGTTCGAGATCACTTCGATCCCGCCGTTGTCGGGATAGGAATAGGTCCAGAACCACTGGTTGCCGGTAGCCTTGACGGTCAGCGCCTTTTCCGGCGCGGGCTTGTACTGCGCGCTGATAAGCTTGACCGAAGGCACCGAGATACCGATCAGGATCAGGATCGGAACGCCGGTCCAGATCACTTCGAGCAAGGTGTTGTGGCTGGTCTTCGACGGCACCGGATTGGCCCGCTTGTTGAAGCGGATCATCACGTAGAGCAGCAGCACCAGCACCAGCGCGGCAATCGCGAACATGATGTAGACCAGAACGTTGTGCAGCCCCAGCGCCTGACGGCCGTTGGGCGAATACTGGTCCTGAATGTCGATCCCGCCGTCGATCGGCATCCCCTTGCCCGCCGTTGGCTTCATCGGGGTGTAGCCACCCGGAGCGACCTTGAAATGCGGATCGTTGGGATCGATCGCCGCAGCGGCCGGCGCAGCAGCAACCGCCGGTTCGGCGGCCGGAGCGGCCTGTTCGGTCGCCGCAGCGGCAGCCTCGCTCGCGGTGGCGGTGTCCTGGGCGCTCGCGGGCTGGGCAGCCGCGAACAGTGCCAGGGTCAGGCCGATTGCCTTGATCGCATGGCCCGCGGCGCGGGCGGTTTGGCCGAAGTTCATCGTTCCTCGTGCTTTCGCTATCCGGTGCGGCGGAAGAACGCGCAGTCCCTCTCCCCCCACCCCATGGGAGACATTTCGAGAGGGCCTATACGCGTGCTTGCGGGGCACCTCAAGCGCCTCTAGGGGAATTTTTGACAGGTCTCAATGACAGCCGGGGCGGAACCCGCCGCGAATTGATGAAAGGTAGTCTCCGCGATGCAGGATGAAGAGGTGCTGGCCGAGTTCCGGGCAAGCAAGGCGTTGCTCGAAGGCCATTTCCTGCTCTCCTCCGGGCGGCACAGTGCGCATTACCTGCAATGCGCGCGGGTCTTGATGGACCCGATGCGGGCCAGTCGGCTGGCCGCCGCGATCGCCTCCAGGCTGCCGCGCGAGCTGCGCAAGGAAATTGCCAAGGTGGTCTCTCCGGCGATGGGCGGGGTCATCATCGGCCACGAAATGGGCCGCGCGTTGGGAGTCGAGGCGATGTTCGTCGAGCGCCCCGAAGGCACCTTCGAGCTGCGCCGGGGCTTCGCGCTCGAACCGGGAGACAAGGTGCTGATGGTCGAGGATGTGGTCACCACCGGCCTGTCCAGCCGCGAGGCGATTCGGGCGATCGAGGAGGCAGGCGGCGAAGTGATCGCGGCCGCTGCCCTGATCGACCGCTCGGGCGGCACGGTTGATCTGGGCGTACCGTTCTTCCCGCTGATCGCGCTGAGCTTTCCCACCTATGCGGCCGATGAAGTGCCGGCCGAGCTGGCGGAGATCCCCGCGATCAAGCCGGGGAGCCGGGCCAAGCCGTGAGCCGTCCGCTGCGCCTTGGGGTCAACATCGATCACGTCGCGACGATCCGCAACGCACGCGGCGGCGATCACCCCGATCCGGTCCGCGCCGCAGAGATCGTTGCGGCTTGCGGCGGCGACGGGATCACCGCGCACCTGCGCGAGGACCGGCGCCATATCCGCGACGAGGATCTGGCCCGCATCCAGGCCGCGACCAGCCTGCCGCTCAACCTCGAAATGGCAGCGACCGAGGAAATGCTGGCGATTGCGCTGCGCCATATGCCCCATGCCGCCTGCATCGTCCCGGAACGGCGCGAGGAACGCACCACCGAGGGCGGGCTGGATGCGGCGGGCCAGCACAACCGGCTCTATCCGCTGGTCCAGCGGCTGGGCGAAGCGGGAATTCGCGTCAGCCTGTTCATCGCCCCCGAGGAACGCCAGATCGAGGCCGCGCTGCGGCTTGGCGCGCCGGTGGTGGAGCTGCACACCGGCGAATATGCCCATGCCGCGGGCGACGCCGCCGAGGCCGAGCGCGCACGGATCGCGGCCATGGCCGCGCTTGCCGCGCGCGAAGGGATCGAACCCCATGCCGGGCACGGCCTGACCTATGACAATGTGGGTCCGATCGCCGCGATTGCCGAGCTGGCCGAGCTCAACATCGGCCACTACCTGATCGGCGAAGCGATCTTCTGCGGGCTTGAGGCCAGTGTGCTGCGGATGCGCCAGCTGATGGATGAAGCGCGGGCATGATCATCGCGATCGGTTCCGACCTGTGCAACATCGAGCGCATCCAGAATTCGCTCGACCGGTTCGGCGAGCGCTTTGAACAGCGGGTGTTCACCGATACCGAGCGCGCCAAGGCCGCGAGCCGCCCCTTCACCAGGGCCGGAACCCTGGCCAAGCGCTTCGCCGCCAAGGAGGCCTTTTCCAAGGCGGTCGGCACCGGATTCAAGCGCGGGGTGTTCATGAAGGACATCGGTGTGGTCAACGCCCGCTCCGGCGCACCCACCCTGGCGCTTTCGGGCGGCGCGGCGGAGCGGCTGGCCGCAATCACTCCGGCCGGGCACGAAGCGGTGGTTCATCTGACGTTGACCGACGACCATCCATGGGCCCAGGCCTTTATCGTTATCGAGGCGCGCAAGCTGTGAACCAACCAAGCCAAGAATCCCCTACCCCTGCCGAGCCGCACAAGCCCGGTCACGAGCCGCTCGACTGGATCGCCGAAATCCGCGGCCTGGCCTTGATGCTGCTGGCGGTGCTGGGCTTTCACAGCCTGGTGGCCAAGCCGTTCTACATCCCCTCGATCTCGATGATGCCCAATCTGCTGGTGGGCGACCGGCTGGTGGTCTCGAAATTTCCCTACGGGTGGAACTGGGCCTCGGCCAGTTTCCACGTCCTGCCGCGCAAGACCTGGCGCGTGATGCCCGGCACACCGCAATATGGCGATATCGTGATCGTCGTGCCGCGCGGGCGCACCGACGATCTGATCAAGCGCGTGGTCGCCCTGCCCGGAGACCGGATCGCGGTGCGCAATGGCCAGATCGTGCTGAACGGCAAACCGATCCCGCGTCAGGTGGTGCCGCCGGTACAGCTTCCCGCCGACGACGCGCTGCTCTGCCACGAACGCACCCCGGCCTATTACTGCTATGAGGATTTCACCGTCTGGCGCACCCGCCTGCCGTCGGGCCGCGACGTGATCGAACCGCCGACCTACCAGGAAACCCTGCCCAATGGCGCGACCTATCTGACGCTCGATACCGGGCTGACCTTTGCCGACAATTTCGACGAGGTGACCGTGCCCGCGGGCCATGTCTTCCTGATGGGCGATAACCGCGACCATTCGGCCGACAGCCGGGTGCCGGCACCCGATGGCCTTGGCGGACCGGTGCCGCTGTCGGACGTGGGCGGGCGCGCCGAATTCGTCACCTTCTCGCTCAACGGCGAGGAAAGCCTTAACCCGCTGAGCTGGTGGGGGGCCTTGCGTTCGGGCCGATCCTGGACCAGCCTGCGCCCGGTTCACGAACCCAAGGCGAAGTGATGGCCGAAACCAAGCCCAAGCCCACCCCGCGCAAGCGCACCGCGCCCCCGCCATCCGAGCCGCGCCACGGCCCAGGCCCGACCGATTTTGCCGATCCGCTGCTGCGCGCCGAGGTGCGCAAGGCGATGGTCTGGATCGGCCTTGCCAGCCTGGTCGGGCTGGTGATCCTGCTGGCCGAACCGCTGCTGGTGATCTTCGCCGGCATGGTGCTGGGGGCGATGATCGATGGCGGGGCACGGCTGATCGGGCGGGTAGTGCCGCTGGCACGCGGCTGGCGGGTCACGCTGGTGCTGCTGCTGGCAGTCGCCTTCATGGCCTGGACCTTTTATTTCGCCGGTACCCAGATCGCCGAACAGGCCGCCGCGCTGCCGGCCACGATCGAGACCCAGGCGCTCAAGATCTTCGCCTGGCTTCAGAAGCAGGGCTTCGCGATCGATCCTTCCGCCGTGCAAGGGCTGGCCGAAAAGGCGCTGGGCGGGATCGGCCAGATCACCAGCGCGGTGGGCGGTCTGCTGGGCGGACTGGGCACTGCCTTCCTGATCCTGGTGATGGGCATCTATCTTGCTGCCGAACCCCAGCTTTACCGCCGGGGTCTTGGCTGGATGCTGCCCGCGAGCGAGCGCGACCATTTCGAGGGCACCGCACTGGCGATGGGCAAGACGCTCAGGATGCTGATGTTCGGGCGGCTGGTGGGCATGGCGGTCGAGGGTGTGGGCACCTGGCTGCTGCTCGCGCTCTATGGCGTGCCGATGGCCGGGCTGCTGGGGCTGCTGACCGGCCTGCTCGCCTTCCTCCCCAACATCGGTGCGCCGATCTCGGGGCTGCTGATGGTGCTGGTCGGCTTTTCGGTCGATACCACCACCGGGCTCTACTGCATCGGGGTCTATATCGCGGTGCAGACAATCGACGGCAACGTGATCGTGCCAATGATCGCCAAGAAGACCGCCGACCTCGCCCCGGCGCTGGTGCTGGGGGCGCAGCTCATCATGGGGGCGCTGTTCGGGCTGATCGGACTGATGCTGGCCGATCCGCTGGTCGCCATGATCAAGATCGCGCTCGAACGGCAGTCGCTGCGCAACGAGGTTTCCGCCTGAAGGATGGCGCGCAAGTTCCTCTATTTCTTTGCGTTCTGCATTGTCCTGTTCTTTGCCGGGCGGGTCGTGCTGAGCTTCTATCCGGAAGCCTCCACCCGGCTGGCCTTCAAGCCCGGGATTGCCTTCGAACCGCAGCCCGCGCTTCCGGCTTCGGCCTATGCTGATTCCGCACTATGGATCGCCCGACCCGGCCTAAGCGGTGACCCCGCGCACTGGAACCCGCCCGGCGCGGCGCCAGCCCAGCCGGTTCATGTTGCGGTATTCTTCGTTCACCCCACGACCTATCTCGATCGCCGCCACTGGAACGCGCCGCTTGACGATTTCAAGTCGCGCCGTCTCGCCGAAACGGTGACGCGGGCCTATGCCAGCGCCTTCGCCGGGGCCGAAGCGCTGTGGGTTCCGCGCTACCGGCAGGTTACGCTGGGCGCCTTCCTGAGCGACAGCAAGGATGCGGACAACGCCTTCGCTCTGGCCCACGGCGATGTTCTGGCCGCGTTCGATACCTTCCTCGCCGCGGTGCCCAAGGACATGCCGATCGTGCTGGCCGGGCACAGCCAGGGCGCCTGGCACCTGCGCCGCCTGCTGGAAGAGCGCGTTGCCGGAACCCCGCTCGCGGCGCGGATCGCGGCGGTCTATGCGATCGGCTGGGGCATATCGCCGCAGCATGATCTGCCGAAGATGGGTCTGCCTGCCTGTGCCAGACCGGGGGACAGCGGCTGCGTGGTCTCGTGGCTCAGCTTTGGCGAAGGCGGCGATCCGGCGATGATGTTCCATGCCGCCGCCCGGCGCGGCGCGCTTGACGGGCAGAGCCTTGAGGGCACGGCCTATCTGTGCATCAACCCGCTGACCGGCAGCGCCGGCGGCTCTGCTCCGGCGGGTGCCAACCTCGGCGCGCTGATGCTCAACCCCGCCTTCCTCGGCGGCGAGATCAAACCGGGGCTGACCGGCGCGCATTGCCGCGCGGACGGCGCGCTGATGCTCGACGGACAGCCCGCGATGGGGCCGCTGGTGTTTCCGGGCGAGAATTACCACGCCTATGACATTCCGCTGTTCTGGGTGAACCTGCGCGACGATTTCGGACGGAGGGTGGTGGCGTGGCAGGCCCGCCGCTGATTACCGCCAGCGCGGCAGAGCTGCGCGCGGTGCTGCCGCAGGGCGGCGCGCTGATCGGGCTCGATCTGGGCACCCAGACCATCGGCACGGCCTTTTGCGATGCCGGATGGCGCTTCGCCTCGCCGGGCAAGACCCTCAAGCGCGGCAAATTCGGCGCGGACAAGCAGGCACTCGCCGCGCTGGTGGCCGAACGCGGCGTCAAGGGCGTGGTGATCGGCCTGCCGCTGAACATGGATGGCAGCGAGGGCCCGCGCAGCCAGTCGAGCCGCGCCTATGCCCGCAACGTGGCGGTGGCGCTCGACCTGCCGGTGCTGCTGTGGGACGAGCGCTGGTCCACCGCCAGTGCCGAAAGCGCGCTGATCGCGCAGGACATGAGCCGCGCCAGGCGTGCCGAACGGATCGACGCGGCGGCGGCAGCGGTGATCCTGCAAGCGGCGATCGACGCGATGGCCGGTGGGCTAGGCTGACACCAGCTCTGCGCGCCGCGCCCTGGCCTCCAGCGCTACAAGGCGGCTGCCAGACCCTTCGGCCTCGCACCACAAGGCATCGCGCGCCGCGGCATCGCATTCACGCGCGGCCAGCGCGTCCCAGGCGGCTAGCCGGAGGCGGTCGCTGGGATGGCGCCGGGCAAAGCGGTGCGCCAGATCGAGCCCTTCGGCGCTGCCCAGGGCGACCGCCAGCTTGAGGAAGGCATCGCTGGGCCCCGGCGAAACGATCGCCCCGATCTCGCGCCGTTCCAGATCGAAGCGGTACTGATCGAACCAGCCCTGCGCGCCGTTGGTGTGCATCACGTTGATCGAGACCGAAAGCGAATCCGCCGCCCCCTGGGCGTGCACATCGCGATGAGCGCGATAGAGCATGAGCTTGCCCTGCTCGAGCCGCGAACGCTCGACGAAGCGCAGCGATTCGACGCTCTCGCCGCGCGCACCGGCCACTTCGCCATAGTCGAACTCGTAATAATCACTCCAGTAACCGGGGCCGAAATAGCCGAGCGTCAGGAACGAGAAGTTGTGATCGTGCGGCAACCCAAGCGCGAAGGACGGCCCGCCCGAGGCGCGCACCATGTGCTCACCCAGCGAGGGCCAGATGTTGGCGCGGATGAAGAAGTCACTGCTGGGCGGCACCAGCATCATCACCTGCGGGCCATAGGAATTCTCGAGCACATCCTCCCGGTGGCGCTGGGCAAGGCTATCGACCAGCATGTCGCCGAGAAATTCGCTGTCATTGCCCAGTCGCCGCAGCCAAAGCGCGCCATGGGCCAGACTCTCCTCGTCCCGCGGATCGAAGCCTGAGGCGCGCAAGGCGTCGGCTGCCTCGGCCAGCGAAGCGGTGGCGGCATCCTCGTAGCGAATCACACGCGGCATGGCTGCACTCCGGCAAGTTCGGGATAGGATTCGAGCAATTGCGCGCGCAGCGCCCCTGCGGGAGCACACAGCGGATCGTCCGACCGGGCGGCGATCCCGCACAGGGTGGCAAAGCCCAGACCCGAATCGAGCCCGATGCACTCGCGCAGCGCCTGCCAGCGCAGCGATGCGCTGCCGTGCTCCTCGGCCATCGCGGCCAGCAGCGGGGCCGCGTCCGTGCGCCCCATCCGGCCCAGCAACGCGGTGGTCAGTTCCAGCCGGCTGTCCCGCGGGCTCCCCGCTGCCTGGTGGAGCAAGGCGCCGTCCGCGAGCCGGTATTCGCATGTCACCGCCCCCGGCGCGCCGGTGTGGCGCTGAAGCTTGAGCGTCACCAGGGTGCCGTCCACGCGGCGCACCGGCAGCGCCTCTCGCGAACCCAGCCGATGGCAGACCGCGCCAGGTTCGAGCAGGAGCGGCTCGCGCGCCAGCTCGGCTCCGCCGGGGCGCGGTGCGACCAGCCGCACCCGTTCGATCTCGGCGCGGCCGCCAAGCACGATTTCCCATGTCTCGGTAGGAGCGAACGCCGCCGAGACGGCTGCCGGTCGCCGCGCCAGCCCCGGCCCGTCGAGCGCCTGGAGCGCAAGCGAGGCTCCGCCCGCGCGCAGCAGCAACAGCGATGTCGCCAGATCGTCGGTATAGTGACGCAAGGGCACCTGACCGAGCGGCTCGTCAGCCAGTGCGCTGACAAAGCGCTGGACCAGATCGCCGCAGAAATGGGCCGCCGCGTCCCCGTGGGAAGCAAAGAGTGCGCCCAGCACTGGCAGGTCTTCGAGCAGGGCTCCCCCGGCAAAACCGGCCAGTTCGGCCTGGGCAGCGGCGATCAACGGATCGGCGCGCCATTGCGCAAGCAGCGCGTTGAACCGGGTCTGGGCACGGCGCTGCGGGGTATCGTCGCCCCGCAGCGCCTGCAGTTCCGGACGGACGTGCATGGACGAGGCCCAGCCTAGTTCTGGTTGTCGTCCATGATGTCGTAGATGAACACCATCAGGATCACCACGAGATCATCGGAAAGCAGCGCTTGTCCGGGGTTGGCGAGGCTTCCGAACACCCCGGTCAGGGTATCGAGATCGGGCAAGGCCGAAATGTCGATCATCGGCAGAATCATGGCATTCCCCCAAGTTGCGCGGGGCACCCTTGCCCCGCACGAAGCAACATCGCCGCCACCGCGCACAGTCTGAAATTAAAACATTGTAATCGGCGGCCCGGCGCAGCAAGGAAGCCCGCGATGGAGCAGTCCGAACAACCCGGCGAGGAAGCCCAGAGCGTCTACGCGCAAGGGGAGGGATTCGTTTTCGATCCCGCCCGCGCGGCCAAAGGAATGGGGCGCCACGGCCACGGAGGCTGGCTGGGGCTGAATTATCACGCCCACGGCGAAGGCTGGTTCGAACTCGAATTGCCCTGGCGCGAGGAACTGGCCGGCCTTGCCGATGGCGGAGTGCTTGCCTCGGGTCCGATCATCAGCCTGATGGACAACGCTACCTCGATGTCGGTCTGGACCCGCACCGGTCGTTTCGTGCCTCATGCCACGCTTGACCTCAGGGTCGATTACATGCGCGCCGCAGTACCGGGCCGCACGGTGATCGGGCGCGGGGAGTGCTACAAGCTGACCCGCACCATCGCCTTCATTCGCGGCATCGCCTATGACGAGGATCCATCCGATCCGGTCGCGCACGTCATCGGCACCTTCATGGCCACGCACGGAACCTATCTGTGAACACCTCCGCCCTTCCCCCCTACGCCCAGGCGCTGGGCATCGCGATCGACCATGACGAGGATGGCAACCCGGTACTGTTCGTCGATTTTTCCGAGCGGATGATGGGGCGTCCCGGCTTCCTCCACGGTGGCGCGATGAGCGGGCTGATGGAAATGGCGGCGGTGGCGGCGCTGCGCGCCGAACTGGACCGCCGCGGCGAGGCCATGCAGATCAAGCCGGTCAATATCCAGGTCGAATTCATGCGCGGCGGGACCGAGCAGCGCACTTTCGCAATGGGCAAGGTGACTCGCGCCGGACGCCGCGTCGCGCTGGTCAACGCCGAATGCTGGCAGGACGATCCGGCCAAACCGATCGCGCTGGCGCAGATGAAGTTCCTGCTCAGCCCCGCCGTATAACCAGCACGTTGCCGGGGTGGGCGATCGCGCCTTGCCCCGGTTCCAGAACCCTGCGCGCCGCATCGGCCCGGGCGCGGGCGAGGACGGCAGGCGGCACCGCGCCATCGTGCAAGATCAGGTCGGCCTGGCCCAGCCAGCGGGCCTCACGCAGGGTGAGGTCATCGGGATCGTCGGATCGCAGCACCATCTCGTGATGCCAGGCGCGCGCGCCCGCGCCATGTGCCAGCCATTCATCGAGCCGCGCGGCGCTGCCCTCGTCCAGCGGATCGAGTATGCCCCCACCACTCAGTGCCGCATCGAGCGCGCGTCGGCGCTCGCCCCCATCGCTCCACTTTGCGCGCAGGCGTTGGCGCGCATCGGCCAGGCCCTGCGCCAGCCGGCCCAGCGATTGCGGCAGCAGGGTTTCAAGCCGCAGGCGCAAGGCCTTGGCGAGCCCGGCCGAAGCCCCGCCGGTCGCCACCGCGACAAGCACCGGCCCGCGCTCAAGCAATGATGGCACGGTGAAATCGCACAGTTCCGGCCGGTCGACCACGTTGACCAGCAGCCCCCGCGCCTTCAGCCGGGCATGGCAATCCTCGGGGTTGGTCAATGCGACGAAGGCGATCCGGGCGCGGGGATCGTCTTCCCCCACCACTGCGGCTCCGGCGCGTTCGAGCAGGCGGCGCTTGGCTTCGGCAGCTTCGCCCTCGCCCACCACCATCACCGGCTGGCCGGTCAGGCGGTGGAACAGGGGCAGGCTGTGCACCGGTTCAGTCCAGCCAGTCGGGCACGCGCTCGGCGGCGCTGATCGCTGCGGGCTCAATGCGATCGGCCACCACCGCCCACTTGTCGCCATCGACCATCACCTCGGCGATGAAGCCGCGGCTGTTGTAGGACGAGGCCATGGTCGCGCCATAGGCCCCGGCCGAGCGAAACACCGCAAGGTCGCCTGCTGAAACCGCGTCGATCTCGCGGTTCATGGCAAATGTATCGCCGGTTTCGCAGATCGGACCGACGATGTGCGCGGTCATCTTCTCGCCGCTCGGCTCGACCGCGTCGAAATCGTGCCAGGCACCATACATCGCCGGGCGGGCCAGATCGTTCATCGCCGCATCGACCACCACGAAGGGTGCCTGGTTGGAGCTGCGCTTGACCCGGATCACCCGGGTCAGCAGCACCCCGGCATTGCCGCAGATCACCCGGCCCGGCTCGAACATCAGGGTCACGTCCCAATCCTGCGTCACCCGTGCAACCATCATCGCGTATTCGGCGGGAGTGCGGAACACTTCGCCAGCCTTGTAGGGGATGCCCAGCCCGCCGCCCAGATCGGCATGGGTCACGCTCTGCCCCGCCGCGCGCAGGTCGGCAATCAGAGCGCCAACCTTTTCAAAAGCGATTTCAAAGGGTTCAAGCTCGACCAGCTGGCTGCCGATGTGAACCGCGACCCCGCGCATGTCGAGGCCGGGCAGCGCTGCAAGCCGCGCATAGATTTCCACCGCCCGGTCGATCGGCACACCGAATTTGTTCTCGGCCTTGCCGGTCGAGATCTTGGCGTGTGTGCGGGCGTCGACATCGGGATTGACCCGCAGCGCGCAATGCGCGGTCTGGCCCCGCGCCGCGGCAATCGCGGCAAGCTCGATCCCTTCTTCCTCGCTTTCGAGATTGAACTGGCCGATCCCGGCCTCCAGCCCCTGGATCATCTCGGCGTGGGTCTTGCCGACCCCCGAAAAGACGATGTCCTGCGCGGGCATGCCAGCTGCCAGCGCCCGCGCGAGTTCACCGCCCGAAACCACGTCAGCGCCGAATCCTTCGCGCCGCATCAACCGCAGCACCGCCAGATTGGGGTTGGCCTTGATCGCAAAAGCGATGTGGACCCGCGGCAGGATCGAAAGCGCCTGGGCAAAGGTGCGGGCGTGGCGCTCCAGCGTGGCGCGCGAATAGATGTAGACCGGCGTGCCGACGGCATCGGCGATCGCGCTCAGCGGCAGGTCTTCGGCGTGCAGGACGCCGTCGCGGTATTGAAAATGATCCATGGGATGAAACTCTTACTCGGAAGGAGGCAGGTCGAAGGGGTCTTGCGTACGTTCCTCGGAACGTTTTCGCAGTTCGACGCTGCGCTCGGGAGCTGACTGGGGAGTCGGTTTCATCAGCGCCTCGGCGCTGGGCTGATCCTCGCGGCCATAGGGGGCGGGAGGAAGCGACTTGCCCGCGCGCGGCTTGAGATCGGCTCGCTGCC
>JAKOWQ010000272.1 GCA_029781465.1 Pseudomonadota bacterium | reverse complement strand
ACCGGCTTGAGCACATAGGGCCGCTCAAGCGGATCGCGCGCAAAGATCTCTGCGGTGGAAACGATCCGCCCGCCGGGCATCGGCACCCCGTGCGGCACCAGCGCCTGCTTGGTCAGTTCCTTGTCGATCGCTATGACCGAGGTGACCATCCCCGAATGGGTATAGGTCAGCCCCATCAGGTCCATCATTCCCTGCACGGTGCCGTCTTCGCCGGGGGAGCCGTGGAGTGCGTTGAACACCACATCGGGCTTCACCTCGGCAAGGCGCAGCGCGACATCGCGGTCCATGTCGATCCGCGTTACCCTGTGCCCGCGTTCCTCGAGCGCCGTGGCGACGCCTTCCCCGCTCATCAGCGAGACCGGCCGCTCGTTCGACCAGCCGCCCATCAGCACCGCGACATGGAGTTTCGGAAGGCTCACGTGTTCCCCACTCTCTGAATTTCCCATTCAAGCTCGATGCCCGACTGTGCCTTGACCCGGCGGCGCACTTCCTCGCCCAGAGCCTCGATCTCGGCGCTGGTGGCATTGCCGGTGTTGAGCAGGAAGTTGGTGTGCTTCTCGCTCACCTGCGCCCCGCCCAGGGTCAGCCCCCGGCATCCGGCCCGATCGACCAACTGCCAGGCCTTGTGCCCTTCCGGGTTCTTGAAGGTGCTTCCCCCGGTCTTGCTGCGCAGCGGCTGGCTGGCTTCGCGGCTGGCGGAAATGCGGTCCATCTCGGCCTGGATCGCCGCCGGATCGCCCGCCCGCCCCTTGAAACGCGCGGCGACCACGATCGCGCCCTCGGGCAATTCGGAGTGGCGGTAGGCATAATGCAGCGCGGTGACCGGCAGGGTGACAAGCGAACCGTCGCGCAGCACCACGTCGCAATCGACCAGAATGTCCCTCACTTCGCCGCCATAGGCCCCGCCGTTCATCCGCACGAAGCCGCCCACCGTTCCGGGGATCGAACGCAGAAACTCAAGGCCGGCGATGCCGTGATCGCGCGCGGTCGAGGAAACGAGGATGCCCGACGCCCCTGCGCCGCAATCGAGCGTCCAATCGGCGCTCTTGCTGACAGTCGCGAAGGCCTTGCCCAGCCGAACCACCACGCCCGGCACCCCGCCATCGCGCACAATCAGGTTGCTGCCCAGCCCCAGCGCCATCACCGGCACCGCCGCATCGAGATCGCTCAGGAACGCTTGCAGATCAGCCAGATCCTTCGGTTCGAATAGCCATTCGGCCGCGCCGCCACTCTTGAACCAAACCAGCGGGGCAAGCGGTGCGTTCGCGGTCAGCTTGCCCGCAACGGAAGGAAGCGTGGCCGTGCTCACCCACCCCTCCGTGCCCGGATCGCATCGGCAAGGCCGGCGGCCCATTTAGTGATGTCGCCCGCGCCCAGGCACACCACCATGTCGCCTGCCTGCACCGTTTCGGCCAGCGCATCGGCCAGGGCATCGGGTCCGGCCACGACCTGCGCCGAGCGGTGTCCGCGCGCCTTCATCGCTGCAACCATCGCGTCCGAACTCACGCCCTCGATCGGCTGTTCGCCCGCGGCATAGACCGGGGCGGCATAGACCACGTCGGCATCGTTGAAGGCGGCGGCGAAGTCATCCATGTGATCGCGCAGACGGGTGAAGCGGTGCGGCTGGACCACGGCGATAACCCGGCCCTTCACACCTTCGCGCGCGGCGGCGAGAACGGCGCGGATTTCGACCGGGTGGTGGCCGTAATCGTCGATCACCGTCGCGCCACCCACCTCGCCAACCTTGGTGAAGCGCCGCTTGACCCCGCCGAACTTGGCAAAGCCGGTGCGGATCACCGCATCGGGCACGCCCATTTCCACCGCAACCGCAATCGCGGCGAGCGAGTTCTGGACGTTGTGCCGCCCCGGCATCGGCAGCTCGATCCCCTCGATCCGGCGGGACGACCCATCGCGCTGGCGCAGCACGGCATCGAAGCGGTTGCCGCCAGGATAGGGGGTGACGTTTTCGCCGCGCACGTCGGCCTGGGCGGAAAAGCCATAGGTCACCACGCGGCGATCGCGCACCTTGGCGATGACGGCCTGGACTTCCGGGTGATCGATGCACAGCACCGCGCAACCATAGAAGGGCACATTCTCGATGAATTCGACGAAGGCGTCCTTGATTCTATCGAAGCTGCCATAGTGATCGAGGTGTTCGGGATCGATGTTGGTGACGATCGCGATGGTGCCGTCGAGCCGCAGGAACGAGCCGTCGCTCTCATCCGCCTCGACCACCATCCATTCGCTTTCGCCCAGCCGGGCGTTGGAACCATAGGAATTGATGATCCCGCCGTTGATCACCGTGGGATCGACCCCGCCGGCATCGAGCAGCGCCGCAACCATGCTGGTGGTGGTGGTCTTGCCGTGGGTTCCGGCCACCGCCACCGTGCGCTTGAGGCGCATCAGCTCGGCCAGCATTTCCGCGCGGCGCACCACGGGAATGCGGTTTTCCAGCGCGGCGGCAACCTCGGGGTTGGTACGGCGCACCGCGGTAGACGTGACAACCACGGCGGCATCGCCCAGATTCTCGGCGGCGTGGCCGATCGAGACCTTGATCCCGCGCCCGCGCAGTCCCTCGACCACATAGCCTTCGGCGATGTCGCTGCCCTGCACCGTGTAGCCCAGGTTGTGCATCACCTCGGCGATGCCCGACATGCCGATCCCACCGATCCCGACGAAATGGATCGTGCCGATATCGGTCGGCATCCGCCCGCCCGGCGCGGTTGAACTGAGTGCGGCCTTCACGCCACTGCCTCCTGCCCGCTGGTCTCGGCCGCTCCGGCCAGGCGGATCACGTCCATCAGCGGCGCACCGCCGAAGCCTTCGACCAGATCGGCCAGATCGCGCGCGGCATTGGGATAGCCGCAGTTCCACGCCCCGTGCGCGGCGGTGGCCAGCGTTTCGGGGTTCATCGCGATGGCCTGGATCTGCTTGGCGAGTTCGGTTGCCGTGAAACGATCCTGCCGGATCATCCGCGCGCCGCCGGCGTCAACAATTTCGCGGGTGTTGAACGCCTGATGGTCATCGGTGGCGATTGGCAGCGGCACCAGGATCGCCGGACGTCCCACGGCGGTCAGCTCGGCGATGGTCGAGGCGCCCGCGCGTCCGATGAAAAGGTGCGCATCTGCCAGCCGCTCGGCCATGTCCTCGAAATAGGTGCCCAGTTCGGCGGGAATGTCGTGGCTGGCATAGCGGTCACGCACCGCCTCGATATCCTCGGCACGGCATTGCTGGGTCACCTGCAGGCGGCTGCGCAGCGCGGGCGGCAGCATGGCGAGGCCATCGGGCACCACTTCGGACAGCACCGAGGCGCCCTGGCTGCCTCCGGTTACCAGCACGCGCAGCAATCCATCGGGCGTAAGGGCGGGAAACGGCTGTTCGCGCAGCGCCAGCACTTCGGCGCGGACCGGATTGCCGGTGAGGTGGACCTTGGACAGATGCTTGGCCTTGAGGCGATCTACCTCGCGGCACGAGGTGGCGATGGCATCGACCCGCCCGGCAAGGAACCGGTTGACCCGCCCCAGCACCGCGTTCTGTTCGTGGATCACGCTGGGAACCCCAGCCGAAGTCGCTGCCCACAGCGCCGGAAAGGCCGGATAGCCGCCGAACCCGATCACCGCCGAGGGCTGGAAGCTGTCGAACAGCCGCAGCGCCATGCGCCGCCCTTCGAGGATCGCCTCGATCCCGGCGGGCCAGTGCAGCGGGTTCTTGCCGATCCGCCCGGCGGGGAGGACATGGCTGACCAGCGAGGCGGGCCGCCCCGGCAGCTTGGCCCCGCGCGCATCGGTAATCAGCGCAACGTGGTGACCGCGTGCCTCAAGCTCTGCCGCCAGGGCAAAGGCGGGGATCAGGTGCCCCCCGGTGCCTCCGGCGGCGAGCACATAGTGACGGTTGACCGCGTTCACCGGGCCAACCCCAGATCGCGGGCGAGATGCATCAGGCTGTAGCCCTCGCGCTTGAGGAAGGGGTTGCGGCGGGTGATGGCGATCAGGAATCCCACTCCCAGGCACAGGGCGACGGTTGAGGAACCGCCATAGGAAATCAGCGGCAAGGTCATCCCCTTGGATGGAAACAGCTGCAGGTTGACCAGCATGTTGATGAACGCCTGCCCGCCCAGCTGGGCCACCAGACCGGCGGCGGCCAGGGTGGTGAACAGGTCTTCCTCGTCAAGCAGGCGCAGCAGCAC
>JAKOWQ010000266.1 GCA_029781465.1 Pseudomonadota bacterium | reverse complement strand
CCCGCATCGCCGCGCTGACCGCCACCAAGGCCCCGGCGCATCGCCTGCACGCTGGAGACAGCGGCGCGACGCCGCACCTGGCGTCGATCGGAGGGTAACCATGCCTGGAATTGATACTGAGCTGCCGTTCCATCCGCTCGGCATGGCGGTGTTGACAATTTCCGACACCCGCAGCCTTGCCACCGACACCTCCGGTGCCTTGCTGGCCGACAGGCTGGTTGCCGCCGGGCATGCCCTGCACGACCGCGCCATCGTGACCGACGATATCGCGGCGATCCGCGCCCAACTCGAAGCCTGGCTGCAGCGCCCCGAGATCGAGATCATCCTGACCACCGGCGGGACCGGCTTTTCGCCGCGCGACAATACGCCGGAAGCGGTCCGGCCGCTGCTGCGCCGTGAAATGGACGGATTCTCGGTCGCCTTTCACAGCAAGAGCCTGCAGACGGTCGGCGTTGCCTCGATGCAGTCGCGCGCCTTTGCGGGGCAGGCGGGCGACAGTTTCATCTTCTGCGTGCCGGGATCGACTGGGGCCTGCCGCGATGCCTGGGACGGGTTGCTAGAGCTGGAATTCGACAGCCGCCACAAGCCCTGTTCGATCGCCGGAGCCTTGCCGCGGCTGCGGGATGTATGCGCATGATAGAGTTCGACGGGGCGCTTGCGCTGCTAGCGGACAATGTCAGGCCGCTCGGTTCGGAACAGGTTGAACTCGCCGCGGCGCACGGGCGGGTCCTTGCCGAAGACGTCCATGCCCTGGTCTCATCGCCGCGCCGTGCGGTCTCGGCGATGGATGGCTTTGCCTTGCGCGATGCCGATGCGCGCGTCGGAGCCAGCTTGCGGGTCATCGGCAAGAGTTTTGCCGGTCATCCTTTGCCACCAGCGCTTTCGGCTGGGGAATGCGTGCGGATATTCACCGGCGCCGCGCTGCCTGATGGCGCCGACCGCGTCATCATGCAGGAGAACTGCGCGGCAGACGAGGCGACGATGACGATCATGCAGGCGTTCGGCCCCGGCTGGCACGTGCGCCCGGCGGGAAGCGATTTTGGCGCAGGAGACTTGCTCCTCAAGTCCGGCACTCTGCTTGATCCGGGTGCGATCGTGGCCCTGGCTGGGGCGGACCGCGCCGTCGTAGAGGTGAGCAAGTGCCCCCGGGTGGCTATCATCGCCACCGGGGATGAGTTGGTACCGCCTGGACTGGCGCGCGACGATGCCCTGAAGATCCCTGAATCGGTTTCCTTTGGGGTGGCTGCGTTAGCAGGGGAATACGGGGGCACTATCGAGGCCAGGCTTAGTGGCACTGACGATCCTGTGACACTTCGGCAGTTGGCGGACAAGGCTCTCGCCGTCGCCAACGTCGTGGTTGTCACTGGAGGTGCATCGGTTGGCGAACGTGACTTCGCCAAAGCCATGTTCGCCGAGCAAGAGCTTGAGCTTCTGTTTTCGAAGGTTGCGATCAAGCCCGGTAAACCGGTGTGGATCGGGCGGTCGCAGGGACGGTGGGTGGTTGGGCTCCCTGGTAATCCCGGCTCGGCAATGGTCACCGCGCGGCTGTTCCTTGCTCCGCTGCTAGGATTGCTGCAGGGCCGTTCGGTTGAAGATGTGCTGGAGTGGGTCCCGCTCCCGGCAGCACAGGCATTTCCTATTCCGGAAGGCCGAACCACATTCGTTCGCTCAGCCCTCTCCAAGTCGGGCCTGGTGCTGCTCGCAAATCAGGATTCCTCGGCCCAGGCTCCACTGGGCCAGGCAAGATGGCTGGTCCGGCGCGATCCAGCGGGGAAGGCTTCCCATTGCGACGAACGGATGCTGGCGCTCGCATTCTAGGCGGGTTCCTGACCTCAGAAATGCTATGTCTGATGAGTCGACGCTGATTTCATTTTTCGCGGTTGCAGCTGTCCGCCGTCAGCACCAATGGCACAGATTTGAGGTTGTGAATTAAGGAGGATTGGGGCTTCGTCGTAGTGACGAAGGAACGAAGATGAAGCCCCAATCCTCCTTGAAAAAATCGTCGGCGAAGGCCCCTGCTGAGCGGGTGGTGAAGGACATCCGCCGGCAGACCCGGCGGCATTTCTCGGCCGAAGACAGGATCCGC
>JAKOWQ010000451.1 GCA_029781465.1 Pseudomonadota bacterium | reverse complement strand
CCCGGGCGGAAATCGAGGGTGAGATGGGCGATAGCCACGTCGGCCTTCAGGCCCGGTTGATGAGCCAGGCGCTCCGGAAGCTGACCGGTTCGATCAGCCGCTCGCGCTGCATGGTGATCTTCATCAACCAGGTGCGGATGAAGATCGGGGTGATGTATGGCAACCCGGAAACCACCACCGGGGGCAACGCGCTCAAGTTCTACGCCTCGGTCCGGCTCGACATCCGCCGCACCGGCCAGATCAAGGACCGTGACGATATCGTTGGCAACACCACCCGGGTGAAGGTGGTCAAGAACAAGGTCGCCCCGCCCTTCAAGCAGGTCGAATTCGACATCATGTACGGCGAGGGGATCTCCAAGATCGGCGAGATTCTCGATCTCGGGGTCAAGGCCGGAATTGTCGAGAAGTCGGGCGCCTGGTTCTCCTACGATTCGATCCGGATCGGCCAGGGGCGCGAAAACGCCAAGCAGTACCTCAAGGACAATCCCGAAATTTGCGACCGGCTGGAGGCTGCGATCCGCGGCCAGACCGATGGTCTTGCCGGGGAGATGATGACCGGTCCGGACGCGGACGAGGAAGTCTGATCCCTGAAGAATTCCGGAGCGCGGCAGCTGTTCGCGGCACCCGGGGTTGAACGGAAGGCGTCCCCGGTCCCCAACCACCCTCGGGGGCGTCTTCCAAACACCAGGACCGGCGCGGCTCCCCAGCGGATGCCGCGCCGGTTTCGGGTTTGTGGGCGGTCAGTGCGCTTCGGCCGCTCGCGCCTTGACCACCTCTTCGGCATGCTTGCCGCCCAGTTCGGCCAGATGGTCGAATTCGGCAGTGAAGCTCGCCAGGCCCTGGCTGAGCGAGCGCAATTCGGCATCGAGGCCATGAACCGCGCTTTCCGGAAGCAGCGTCTCGACCCGTTCCCACCGCTCCCATTCGGGGTGCGGCGAAAGGCCGAGGATCTGCCCCCGCCGCGCCGAGAGTACCGATCCGGCCTTGGACGCGGTCCCGCCAGGCGTATCGACCGTCACCTTGACGATCGGCTCGAGCAGATAGGGAGCGGCCTGGGCCAGGGCATCGGCCATCGCCATCCGCCCGGCGATCCTGAATGCCAGTTCGGAGCTGTCAACCGCATGGAACGAGCCATCGACCAGCGTCACCGCGACATCGACCACCGGAAAGCCCAGCGGCCCGCGCTCCATCGCGTCCCTGATCCCGGCCTCGACCGCAGGGATGTACTGCCGGGGGATCGCTCCGCCGGTGATCTTGTCCTCGAAGGCAAATCCTTCGCCCCGCTCCAGCGGGCGTAGCTCGATCACGCAGTCACCGTATTGCCCGTGCCCGCCCGACTGCTTCTTGTGCCGCCCGCGCACCGAGGCGTTCTTGCGGATCGATTCGCGATAGGCGGTGCGGGGGGCATGGCTATCGACCGCGACCCCGTAGCGCCGCTGCAACCGCCCGACCACCACCGCCAGATGCTCATCGTTGATCCCCCGCAGGATCGTTTCGTGGCTGGCATCGTCCTGATGCCACTCGAGCGCCGGATCCTCCTCGCACAGCCGGTGCAGTGCGGTGGAAAGCTTGACGTCGTCCTTGCGATCACGGGTGGTAATCGCGATTGCGGCGTTGCGCGCCGGATATGTCACTTCGGGCGGGGCTGCCAGGGCAGCGCCCTTGCGGCCCAGCATCATTCCGGCCCTTGCGCCTTCGACCTTGGCCACGGCAACCACATCGCCCGGGGCGGCGGCGGCCTGCTTGGCGGTCTTCTCGCCCTGCACGAAGAACAACGAGCCGCTCCGCTCGGAATTTCCCTCGACCACCAGCTCGTCGCCTTCGGCAATCGCTTCGCCCAGCACGCGTCCCAACACCAGCCGACCCATTGCCCCGCCATTGGCGATCTTGAACACGTGGAGTGCGCCGCCGCCGCGCACACCCATACGCTCGGCGGCAGCGGAAGGGGAGGGTGCTTCATGGCGCAGCAGCTTGAGCAGACGGTGGACGCCGCCATCGCTGAGCGCCGAGCCGAGGATGACCGGCACTACCTTGTTCCCCGCCGTATCAGCGGCAAGATCGGCCATTACCGTTGCCCTGTCCGGTACCTCGTCCATCAGCAGCGCTTCCATCAGCGCGTCGTCGAAATCGGCCAGGGTCTCCAGCAGGTGGGTGCGATCCTCCATTTCGAGCGCGGCCAGTTCGCCGGGAATCTCGACCCGCTCGCTCTCCTTGCCGGGGCGATAGCGGTAGGCGCGTTCCAGCGCGAGATCGACATAGCCGGTCACCTGATCGCCCTCGCGGATCGGGATCTGGCGCAGCGCCAGCGGCTCGCGGCTCATCGGTTGAAGCTCGGAGATCAAGGAATGAATTGTACCGGCCCGGGCGTGCTCGATCTTGTTGACGAAGATCGCGTGCGGCACGCCAAGATCGTCAAGGCGCCGCAGCACCGGCTCGGCCAGCATTGCGCGTTCCGGTGCTGGATCGATCACCACGAGCGCCAGGTCGGCAGATTGCAGCGCGGCGAGTCCATCGGCGGCAAAGCCGGTTCCGCCGGGCAAGTCGACCAGCGCAAAGTGATCGCCCATGTAGTCGAAATGCATCAGGTTGATTTCGGTGGAGCCGCCGCGCGCGCGGGCCTCGGGGCTGGCGTCGCCAACGCTCGATCCCGCTTCGACGCTTCCTTGCCGACTGGTCGCGCCGCTCGAAAACAACAGCGCTTCGGCAAGGCTGGTCTTGCCCGTGCCAGCCGGCCCCACCAGCGCGACCACACGGGTTGCTGCTCTACCGGCTGTCGCACCTGCCTGGTTGTTGCCCATCTTCCGCCTCCTCCTGATTGAAGGCGCGCCGGGCGCTTTTGCCTGCACTCGGACGCGCAAGGACTGGGCCGATGCTGGAACTCGCGCCAATGAGTCGCAAGCGAATTCTTCACCTTGATTGTTGCTTGCCGCGCAACTGCTGTGCGCATAGCTTCAAGGCATGACGACAGGCAGTGACTGGCAGGCCCAGGTTGGGCGCACATGGGCGGAGAACTTCGCGCTTACGGATCGTTCGTTCGCAGGGCTGACCCAGCGGCTGCTCGAACGAATCGGGGAGCGCCCCGGCGGGCAGGTGCTCGATCTGGGTTGCGGCGCGGGAGAACTCGCTCTGGCAGTGGCAAGGATGCGGCCCGGCGCACGGGTGATCGGGCTCGATGTATCGGCCGACCTGGTTGCCGCGGCCCAGGCCAGGGGAAGCGGACAGCACGGCAACGTGGAATTCGAACTCGGCGATGCCGCAGCATGGCGCAAGGCGGGGTTCACGCCCGATCTGTTGGTGTCCCGCCACGGCGTGATGTTTTTCGACGATCCCGTCGGCGCTTTCTCATCGATCCGCCAGGGCAGCGCAGCGGGCGCATCGCTGGTTTTCTCGTGTTTTCGCGCGCCCAGCGCCAACCCATGGGCCATGGGCATGGCGGCGCAATTGGGATTGCCTCCGGCTGCCGATCCCCGCGCACCCGGCCCCTTCGCCTTTGCCGATCAGGACCATGTTCAAGGGATACTTGGGGGCGCCGGTTGGACCGAAATCGAGTTTGAGCCGGTTGACTTCGCCTATGTTGCGGGGATGGGCGAGGATCCGGTTGAGGATGCGATGCGTTTCTTCCGCCGGATCGGTCCAGCGGCGCCGGTCCTGGCTGCGCTTGCTGGCGAGGCGCGCG
>JAKOWQ010000248.1 GCA_029781465.1 Pseudomonadota bacterium | reverse complement strand
CCCGCCGATTTCCTCGGCCATGGCGGGAGCCGCGACCAGCAGGGGCAGAACCAGGATCAGTTTTCTCATGGTCTGAGAGTTCGCAGCGACAGGCCGGCATGACAAGAGGGCAATTGCGCTTGGCTTGCAGATTTGGGAAAGGCGCTGGACATGACCTTTGCTGCCACCATCCTTACCCTCTACCCGGAAATGTTTCCGGGGCCGCTGGGCGTCAGCCTGGCGAGCCGTGCGCGCGATGAGGGGAAATGGAGCCTCGATACCGTCCAGATCCGCGATTTCGCGGCCGACAGGCACCGCACGGTTGACGATACCCCGGCCGGCGGCGGGGCAGGCATGGTGCTGCGCGCCGATGTGCTGGCGGCGGCGATCGACCATGCCCGCGCGGCGCATCCCGATTGCCCGGTGATGGCGATGACCCCGCGCGGGCGCCCGCTGACCCAGGCCCGCGTGCGCGAGCTTGCGGCGGGTCCGGGGGTGATCGTGCTGTGCGGGCGGTTCGAGGGTTTCGACGAGCGGATTTTCGCGGGCCGCGCGGTTGAGGAGGTGTCGGTCGGCGATATCGTCCTGTCGGGCGGCGAGCCTGCGGCGATCATGCTTCTCGACGCTTGCATTCGCCTGCTTCCCGGCGTAATGGGCGCGGCTTCAAGCGGGGCCGAGGAATCGTTCGAGAACGGTTTGCTCGAATATCCCCACTATACCCGGCCCCAGGAATGGGAAGGGCGCACGATCCCTGAAGTGCTGCGATCGGGGGATCATGCGAAGATCGCGGCTTGGCGTGAACGCCAGTCCGAGATCGACACACGGTTACGCAGGCCGGATCTTTGGGAGCGCCATGAGGGTGCTCGGGTCCAGTCTGCCTCTGGCGCGCAGGCGAAGAAGAAGGACTGAGGACCAGTGAACCTGATCCAGCAGATCGAGGCCGAGGAAATTGCCAAGGCCGGCAAGACCATCCCCGAATTTCGCCCCGGCGATACCGTCCGCGTCGGCGTGCGCGTCGTCGAAGGCGAACGCACCCGCGTCCAGGCGTTCGAAGGCGTGTGCATCGCCCGCGCCAACAAGGGTATCTCCAGCAACTTCACCGTCCGCAAGATGAGCTTCGGTGAAGGCGTGGAGCGCGTGTTCCCGATCTATTCGCCCAACATCGACAGCATCACCGTGGTCCGCAAGGGCGTGGTGCGCCGGGCCAAGCTCTATTACCTGCGCGGCCGCACCGGCAAGCGCGCCCGTATCGCCGAGCGCCGCGACGTGCGCAGCGAAGGCTGACAAGCCAAAGCAGGCAGAAAGGGCGCTCCGGGCAACCGGGGCGCCTTTTTCTTTGCGGCGGCCGCGCGCGGCGCTATCGCGGCGCGAACGGAATTTGGAGATGCAGATGGGTTACCGGGTGGTGGTGGTCGGCGCGACCGGCAATGTCGGGCGCGAGATGCTGAACGTGCTGGCCGAGCGCGAATTCCCGATCGAGGAGCTGGCCGCCGTTGCCAGTTCGCGCTCGACCGGGGATGAGATCGAGTTCGGTGAGACCGGCCGCATGCTCAAGGTCCGCAATATCGAGCATTTCGATTTCGCTGGCTGGGACATCGCGCTGTTTTCCGCCGGATCGGCGGTGTCAAAGGACTATGCGCCCAAGGCCGCCGCGGCGGGCTGCGTGGTGATCGACAATTCCTCGTTCTACCGCATGGACCCCGACGTGCCGCTGATCGTGCCCGAGGTCAACCCCGATGCGATCGACGGTTACAAACGGCGCATGATCATCGCCAATCCCAATTGCTCGACCGCTCAGATGGTCGTGGCGCTGAAACCCCTGCACGATGCGGCGACGATCCGGCGCGTGGTGGTTGCCACCTATCAATCGGTTTCGGGCGCGGGCAAGGCCGGGATGGACGAGCTGTTCGAGCAGAGCCGCAATATCTTCGTTGGCGACGGCTGTGATCCGGTGAAGTTCACCAAGCAGATCGCCTTCAACGTCATCCCGCATATCGACAGCTTCCTTGATGACGGATCGACCAAGGAAGAATGGAAAATGGTGGTCGAAACCAAGAAGATCCTCGGATCGAAGATCAAGGTCAGCGCCACCTGCGTGCGCGTGCCGGTGTTCGTGGGGCACAGCGAGGCGATCAACCTGGAGTTCGAGGAGGAGATTTCCGCCGCACAGGCCCAGGCCCTGCTGCGCGAGGCGCCGGGCGTGATGCTGGTCGACAAGCGCGAGGACGGCGGATACGTCACCCCGGTGGAATGCGTCGGCGATGGCGCCACCTTCGTTTCCCGCGTGCGCGAGGATCCCACTGTCGACAACGGCCTGGCGCTGTGGTGCGTATCCGATAACCTCAGGAAAGGCGCCGCACTCAACGCGGTGCAGATCGCGGAACTGCTGGGGCGGCGGCATTTGCAGAAGGGGTAGGGCGATGACCCGGACAATGACCGGCGGCTGCCAGTGCGGGCGTGTGCGCTACGCGGTCGAGATCGACAACGACGAAGCCTATTGGTGCCATTGTCGGATGTGCCAGAAGGCCACCGGGGGGATTGCCGCCGCCTTCGTCCAGGTCGATCCCGCCAAGGTCACCTGGCTGAGCGAGCCAGACTGGTTTGCCTCCTCACCCATCGCGCGGCGGCCGTTCTGTTCGACTTGCGGCTCGCCGCTGGGGTTCTTCTGGGCCGATGGCAAAGGCGATGCCGACCTGACCGTGGGAAGCTTCGACGATCCTTCCGGATTCCGGCCCGTGGCCCACGCCGGGTGCGAATCGGTCCACGAGGCCTGGCTCGATACCCGCGATCTGCCGCGCCACTATTCGGCCAGCACTGCCAGTGTCGCGGAACGCTGGAAGGCGGCAGGGCTTGAGGTTCCGGAATAGTCTCCAGCCTAGTGCGGCAAATCGGCGGCCTCGGCCTTGTCGCCGGGGATGCCGCCTGGAGGCACGCGCCGCAGATCGGGCTTGCGCATCATCGCCACCAGCGGGATCGCGGCAAGGCTGAGCCACATCATCATGTAGAAATTGTCGAGATAGGCGATCATCGCCGCCTGGCGGTTGACCTCGGCATCGACCATGCGCAGCGCGGCTTCGCCATAGGCCTGAAACCGGTCAAGCGTGGCAAAATCGATCAGGTCGGTGACCGATGAGGTGACGTGACCGCCAACCTCGGAATGGCTGCGCTGCAGGTTCTGCCCGAACAGTGCGGTGACAACCGAAATACCGACCGACGAACCGATCGAGCGCGACAGGTTGAGCAGGCTCGACCCATCGGTCCGCAGCGCCGGGACAAGCGTGGCAAAGGCGGTGGCGTTGAGCGGGATGAACACAAATCCCATGCCAATCCCCTGGACGAATCCCGACATGGCGACATGGTAGTTATCGACCTGCAGCGACCAGCTCGACATTTCCCATAGTGAAAGCCCCGCGACCGCGAAGCCGCTGGCAATCAGAATTCTGGGATCGAAACCGCGCCGGATGAGCAAGCCTGAAATCTGCATGGTGATCAGCGTTCCGACCCCGCGCGGCATCAGCGCCATGCCGGTATCGATTACCCCGTATCCCATCAGGCGCTGCAACATCGGCGGAAGCAGCGCCATGGTGGCAAACATCACCACCCCGATCGCAACCATGAACATCAGCGCGGCGACATAGTTCGGATCGGCGAACAGGTGCCGGTTGAACAAGGGCTCTTTCGCGGTGGAAAGGTGGATCACCGCCATCCACGCGGCGGACAGCCCGATCACAGCATAGATCCAGGCCTCCCCGGCCTGGAACCAGTCGATATGATTGCCCCGGTCGAGCAGCAGCTGGATCGCGGTGAGCGCTGTCGCGACCAGGGCAAAGCCGGTCAGGTCGAAGCGGCGCCTCAGGATCGGGCGCGAGGGCAGTTCGCCCATCAGGATCACCAGCGAAATCGCGCCGAGCGGAACGTTGACGTAAAACACCGAGCGCCAGTTCCAGTTCTCGGTCAGCCAACCGCCAAGGATCGGCCCCAGGATCGGGCCGACCATGATCCCCATGCCCCACAGAGCCATCATTTGCGGCTGGCGCGAAGGCTTGTTGGTATCGATCATCGCGGCCTGGCTGAGCGGCGAGATGAAGGCGCCCGTTGCCCCCTGCAAGGCACGGAAGATCACCATCTGGGTGATGTTCTGGGCCATCCCGCACAGCATCGAGGTTACCACGAAGCCGCTGACCGAGAGCAGGAACAGCCGCCGCGAGCCCACCCGGTCGGCTAGCCAGCCGGTGATCGGCATCGCAACCGCCATGGCGATGATATAGCTCGTCAGCACCCAGCTTACCTCATCCGAGGTTGCACCGAGGGTCGATTGCATATGCGGGATCGCGACGTTGGCGATGGTCGTGTCGAGGATCTGGATCAGCGAGGCGATCATGATCCCCACCACCAGCAGCATGGTGTTCTCAACCGGCAACAGTGCGACATCCGCCACCGCTTGCTGCGGCTGGGCCGCGCGGGCCGGCCGACGTGAGGCAGGGGAGGCGGCGCTGGCCACGGGCGTGCCGCCTAGTGCTTGCGGCCGTCGGTGAACACGGTGACCTTGCTCGAAAGCCCGGCGATCAGCTGGCGCGGACTGCGCTCGTCAAGAACGATCCGCACGGGTACGCGCTGGGTTACCTTGACCCAGTTGCCGCTGGCATTCTGCGCGGGCAGAACAGAGAATTCGCTGCCCGTTCCTGCGCCGATCGAGGCGACATGGGCGCGCAATTTCAGGCCCGGATAGGCATCGAAGCTGATCTCTGCGGGCTGGCCTGGCTTCATGTCGGCCAGATCGGTTTCCTTGAAATTGGCCTCGATATAGACGCTGCTGTCGGCAACGATTGTAACCACCGGCAAGCCGGTGATCGCATCCTGCCCGACGGTCAGGCGATCGGCCTGGGCAACCGTTCCTGCCACCGGCGCGCGCACTTCGGTTCGGCGCAGGTTGAGCTCCACCACCGAGCGCTGCGCGCGCGCCGCCGCGAGCTGGGGGTAGACACCGGGCACCTGTGAACCGCTGGCCAGCTTGGCCTGCGCCTCACGGCTCTTGGAGCGCGCAATTGCCAGCTGGTCCTCGGCCTGGGCGACCTGATGCACGGCGGCGTCATAGGTTGCCTTGGTGGCAAAGCCGCGCTTCCACAGTGCCTCTTGCCGGGAAAGATTGGTGCGGGCGAAGGCGATATTCTCCTCCGCAGCGGCGACGTCGGCGCCCGACATCGCGCTGGCGCTGGCCAGCGACGTTTCGCTGGCCTGTGCGCTGGCAATCGCGGCATTGGCCTGGGCCAGTTGCAGCCGGTAGGGTTCGGGATCGATCCGGAACAACAGATCGCCGGCCGCGACGTGGCGATTCTCAGCAGTGAAGACCTCCACGATCTTGCCGGTAATTTCCGCGCTGACCGAAACCTTGTCGAGATGGACATAGGCGTTGTCGGTCGAAACCTTGCCCTGCAGGTTCCACCAATAGGTCACCGCACCGACAATCAGCAGCAGGGGGACCGAAAGCATCAGCGCAAGGCGGCCAAGGTGGCGCTTGGGCGCCGGGGCCTGAACCTCGGCCGCGGCAAGATCGGTATCGTTCAGCTTGGGATCGGCTTCAGCCATGATTGGCAACCTTTTGATCGCGGCGCGCCCCCAGATTCTCGCCAATCGCGGTAAGGGTGCGGGCGAAATTCGCGCGCTCGGTGTCGGTGATTCCGGTCAACATGTCTTCGAGCAGCTTGTCGATGCATTCCTTCAGCACCGGAAGAACCTCGCGGCTGCGTTTGGTGAGGAAGAGCCGACGCGCACGGCGGTCGGCCGGATCCTGTCTGCGTTCGACCATTCCTGCTTCTTCCATCCGGTCGACCATCCGGCACAGGGTGATCGGCTCGACATCGAGCTGTTCGGCATAGAACCCCTGGTTTTCGCCTTCCCAACGGGTGAGGTAGAACAGCAATCTGGCCTGCGGGCCGGTCACCCCGAGCGAGCGAACCTGCTCATCGAAGGCGCGGCGCAACAGGCGCGAGCGATCACTGAGCAGATAGCCGATGTTCTCCATGATTGAGGGCGCATATAATAAGTGCGCTTAACAAGTCAATCGGAGCTGACCGGTGACTTGCCGGATGCGTCAGGCTAAGGGCAGGCCATGAGCATCAGGACCACGTTCTTCTCCGGCCACGGCGGCGCACGTCTGGCCTTGCACCGGCTGGGCGAGGGGCGCCCGCTGGTGCTGCTGCACGGTCTGTTTTCCAGCGCGGAGATGAACTGGATCCGCTTTGGGCATGCCGCCTGCCTGGCCGAGGCCGGGTTCGAGGTGCTGATGCCCGATCTGCGCGCGCACGGGCAGAGCGACAAGCCCCACGATCCGGCGGCCTATCCGGCCGACGTGCTGGCGCTCGACGCGGCGGCGCTGATCGCGGAGCTTGGTCTGTCCGACTACGATCTTGGCGGGTTTTCACTCGGCGCGCGCACGTCAGTGAGGGCGGTCATCGCCGGGCTGCGCCCCAGGCGGCTGATACTCGGGGGCATGGGCCTGGAAGGACTGGCCGGGTGGAGCGGGCGCCAGACCTTCTTCCTTGATGCGATTGACCGGTTCGAGACGGTTCGCATGGGCGATCCGGCCTATTTCACGGTCCAGTTCATGAAGACCATGAAGATCGACCGCACGGCGGCGCGGCTGTTGCTCCAGACCATGACCGACACCCCGCCTGCGGCGCTGGCGGCGCTGACCATGCCGACGCTGGTGATCTGCGGCGACGAGGACAATGACAACGGCTCGGCCGACCGGCTGGTCCAGGCCCTGCCCGGCGCGGTCCGCGCCACCATTCCCGGCACCCACATGGGCAGCGTCACCGGCCCTGCGCTGGGCGAGGCGATCCGCGATTTCCTTACCGGAACGGCGGCTCGTTGAAGGCGCGCAACTTGCGCGAATGGAGCCGGGCACCCTCGGCGCGCAGCAGGTCGATCGTGGTGGTGCCGATCAGAAGATGCGCTGCAATCGCCTCTTCATAGAAGCGGTTGGCCTGACCGGGCAGCTTGATTTCGCCGTGCAGCGGCTTGTCGGAAACGCACAGCAGCGTGCCGTAGGGCACCCGGAAGCGATAGCCCTGGGCGGCAATGGTCGCGCTTTCCATATCGATCCCGATGGCGCGCGCCAGGCTGAGGCGGCGGGCCGACTGGGTGAAGCGCAGTTCCCAGTTGCGATCGTCGGTGGTGGCGACGGTGCCGGTACGCATCCGCTTCTTGAGATTGGCGCCGGTATCCCCGCTGACCTTCTCGGCCGCCTGGGCCAGCGCGATCTGCACTTCCGCGATCGCCGGGATCGGCACTTCGGGTGGCAGCACTGGATCAAGCACATGATCGTCGCGCAGATAGGCGTGGGCCAGCACATAGTCCCCGATCCGCTGGGTATCGCGCAGACCCCCACAGTGGCCGATCATCAGCCAGGCCTCGGGCCGCAGCACCGCGAGGTGATCGCACACGGTCTTGGCGTTGGATGGGCCGACCCCGATGTTGACCAGCGTAATCCCCAGCCCGTCTTCGCGCACCAGGTGATAGGCCGGCATTTGGTGGCGTCGCCAGGCCGTGTCCGAGAGGCGCTCGCGCGCGTTTTCGGTATGCTCGTCGAGCAGTAGGCCGCCCGCGCCGGACAGCAGGGTATAGCCGTTCTGGCCCAGCTGCTTGCCCGCCCAGTCAACGAATTCATCGACATAGCGGTGATAGTTGGTGAACAGCACGAAGCGCTGGAAATGCTCCACCGAGGTGCCGGTATAGTGCGCCAGCCGCGCCAGGCTGAAATCGGTGCGCAGCGCATCGAACAGCGCCAGCGGGATGGTTTCGTCGAGCCCGTCAACCTCGACCCCATCGGCCAGCTCGTCACCGATCATCGCCAGTTCGGTCGAGGGGAAATGGCGCGCCAGATCCTGCGGGCGGATCGTGCCCAGTGTGGCGCCGCCGTCGATCACATAGGGGAAGGGGATTTCCTGGGCCGAGCGGCCAACTTCGATCTCGATCCGGTAATCGTCCTGAAGCAGATCGAGCTGTTCGGCGAGATACCCGGCAAAAAGCTGGGGGCGGGTCACCGTGGTGGTGAACATGCCCGGATGGGCCAGCCGCCCGAAGGCGCGGGCGAGATCGGGCCGGGTTTCTTCACCCTGATAGCGCACCCGCAGCTCGGGATAGCACCATTCGCGGTTTTCGCGGCGTGATTGCGGAGGAAGGGTGCCGTCTGCCGCAAACGCGGCAATGTCCGAGCGGAGGGTGGAGGCGGCGGTTTCGTAGACGCGGACCAATTCCGCGATGATCTTTTCTGTTCTTTCCATCGCGGGCCTATAGCCCGGCGATCGCGAAGTTTCAATGACGGCAACGAAAAGGGGGCGCCGAAGCGCCCCCGATCCGGTTGCAACGATGCCGAGGCGATCAGGCTTCGGCTTCGTCCGGGGCGGCTTCGGCGGCGGGAGCCGCTTCTTCCGCTTCGCCGTTGCCGGCTTCAAAGTCGGTCGCGGCGGCCGCAGCGGCTTCGTCTTCGAACATCGCCGCGATCACGTCGACGCCCTGGGCCTGCTGGTCGGCTTCGTCCGGTGAGCGGGCGACGTTGACCTTGACCGTCACGGCAACTTCGGGGTGCAGCGCAACCTTGACGTCGAACACGCCGATGGTCTTGATCGGGCGTTCGAGCACGATCATCGCCTTGGTCACGTCGGCGCCGTCGGCGTTGAGCGCATCGACGATGTCGCGCACCGAAACCGAGCCATAAAGATGGCCGGCGTTCGAGCTGGCGCGGATCAGCACCACCGACTTGCCGTCGACGTTCTTGGCGTGGCCTTCGGCGTCGGTGCGGCGGGCGGCGTTGTCGGCCTCGATCTTGGAGCGGTTGGCTTCAAAGACCTTGCGGTTGGCCTCGTTGGCGCGCAGCGCCTTCTTGTTGGGCAGCAGATAGTTGCGGGCGTAACCGTCCTTGACGGTGACGACATCGCCGATCGTGCCGAGCTTCTCGATCCGTTCGAGGAGGATGATTTCCATCGTGCTTCTCCCCTTACTTCACGAGGTAGGGCAGCAGCCCCAGGTGACGGGCACGCTTGATCGCCTGGCCCAGTTCGCGCTGCTTCTTGGCCGAAACGGCGGTGATGCGGCTGGGGACGATCTTGCCACGCTCGGACATGTAGGTCTGGAGCAGGCGGGTGTCCTTGTAATCGATCTTGGGAGCGTTCTTGCCCGAGAACGGGCAGCTCTTGCGGCGGCGGAAAAATGCGCGGGCCATCTCTTAGAACTCCTCGCGTTCGCGGCGCTTGGTGCGCTCACGGTCCTGCTTGCGCATCTGCACCGAAGGACCAGCCTCGTGCTCGTCGACGCGCACGGTCAGCCAGCGGATCACGTCTTCGTTGATCGCAGTCTGGCGCTCCAGCTCGGCAACGGTGCCCGCAGGGGCCTCGATGTTGAGCATCACGAAGTGCGCCTTGCGGTTGCGCTTGATCTTGTAGGCGAGGTTCTTGAGGCCCCAGGTCTCGGTCTTGGTGACCTTGCCCTGGTTGGCTTCGACGATCTCGGTGGCGGCGGCGGCCAGCGCATCTACCTGCGACTGGCTGAGATCCTGGCGTGCCAGGAACACGTGCTCGTAAAGCGGCACGGCAGCTTCCTTCTGTCATCTAGCCGATCGCTGGCTGATCCGCACGATTGCGGGGCCCCTCCGGCTTTCTTGGCTCCC
>JAKOWQ010000246.1 GCA_029781465.1 Pseudomonadota bacterium | reverse complement strand
GTCCAGGGCGGCGAGGTGCGCGGGCGCTACAGCCTGCTGGGGCTCGATCCCGATCTGGTGTTCCGCGCGCGCGGCGATACCGCCGAGATCAACCGCATCTGGCGGCATGACCGCGCCGCTTTCGCGCCGCTTGCCGGTGGCAGCCTGGCCGAGCTGCGCGCGCTGGTGGAAAGCTGCAAGATCGACGTGCCTGCCGCGCTGCCCCCGGTGCTGGCCTGTCTGGTTGGCTATTTCGGCTACGAAACCTACGGCCTGGTGGAGAAGCTCCCCCGCCCGCCGGAAAACCCGCTCGATCTGCCCGACATGCTGTTCGTGCGCCCGGCGCTGATCCTGGTGTTCGACCGGTTGAGCGACGAGCTGACCTGCGTCGCGCCGATCTGGCCATCCGAAGCCGCACCGGAACACGCCCTGTCCGCCGCCGAAGACCGGATCGACGAGGCGCTGCGCCGCCTTGCCGCCCCGATCCAGCTGTCCCCGACCCAGGCCACCCTGCCCGAGCCCGCGCTCACCCCGGTGCTCGAACCGGGCCGGTACGGGCAGATGGTGTTGAAGGCCAAGGACTATATCGAGGCGGGAGACATCTTTCAGGTGGTGCTGGCGCAGCGTTTTACTTGCCCCTTCACCCTGCCTCCATTGGCGCTTTATCGCGCACTCCGGCGGGTCAACCCTTCACCGTTCCTCTATTTCCTTGACCTGCCGGGCTTCGCGCTGACCGGATCGAGCCCCGAGATCCTGGTGCGGGTGCGCGATGGTGAGGTAACGATCCGCCCGATCGCCGGAACCCGTCCGCGCGGCGCCACCCCCGAAGCGGACCGCGCCAACGAGGAAAGCCTGCTTGCCGATCCCAAGGAACGCGCCGAGCATCTGATGCTGCTCGATCTGGGCCGCAACGATGTTGGCCGGGTCGCCTCGGCGGGGACAGTGAAGGTCACCGAAAGCTACACCATCGAGCGTTACAGCCATGTGATGCACATCGTCTCGAACGTGGTCGGGCGGCTCGATACGGCAAACCACGATGCGATCGACGCGGTCTTCGCGGGCTTCCCGGCTGGCACCGTTAGCGGCGCGCCCAAGGTTCGCGCCTGCGAGATCATCGCCGAGCTCGAACCCGAAACCCGCGGCGCCTATGCCGGGGGGGTGGGCTATTTCTCGCCCGACGGCAATCTCGACAGCTGCATCGTGCTGCGTACCGGGGTGGTCAAGGACGGCATGCTCCACGTCCAGGCGGGCGCGGGGATCGTCGCCGACAGCGATCCCGCCTACGAACAGCGCGAATGCGAGGCCAAGGCCAGCGCGCTGATCGCCGCCGCAAGGGAAGCGGTGCGGGTGGCGGGCGAGGCCACCTTCGGGCAATAGCTTGACCGGCCGCGCGGGTGGGCTAGCCTGTCCTTCATGCGCAAACTCCTCCTCGCCCTGCTCGCCCTGATCGCCGCCCCGCTTCACGCCGAGGACTGGCAGGCGCGGTCCACCGAGCGTGATGTAACGCTCAAGCAGTTCCATTTCGGCAGCGGCGAGGTGATGGATACGCGCATCCACGTTACCACGCTGGGCACGCCGCATCGCGGCGCCGATGGGCAGATCGACAACGCGGTGATGGTGCTGCACGGCACCGGCGGCTCGGGCTGGCAGTTCTTCCGCCCGCAGTTCGCCGATGAGCTCTATGGCCCCGGTCAGCCGCTCGACATCGCGAAGTACTACGTGATCCTGCCCGACAACATCGGCCACGGCAAAAGTTCGAAGCCCAGTGACGGGATGCACATGGCCTTCCCGCGCTATGACTATGACGACATGGTCCGCGCCCAGCACGACATGCTGATCCAGGGGCTTGGGGTGAAACGGCTCGAGCTGATCCTCGGCACCTCGATGGGCTGCATGCACGGCTTCGTCTGGGGCGAGACCTATCCCGGTTTTGCCCGCCGCCTTGCCCCCTTCGCCTGCAACGCGGTGGCGATCGCCGGGCGAAACCGGATGTGGCGCAAGATGGCGATCGACGCGATCAAGGCCGATCCGCTGTGGAACGAAGGCAACTATGCCAGCCCTCCGCTGGGCGGCCTGCGCACCGCGCGCGATCTGTCGATCATCGCCGGGGGCAATGCCTGGGGCATGCAGGAGCAATACCCGAGCCGCGAACAGGCCGAGGCCGCACTCGACGCGGCGTTCAACGCCCCCAATTCCTTCGGCAACGATGCCAACGATTCGATCTATTGGTACGATGCCAGCCGCAACTACGATCCTTCAGCCGCGCTCGAGAAGATCACGGTCCCGGTGCTGTGGATCAATTCGGCCGACGATTTCATCAATCCGCCCGAGATGGGGATGCCCGAGAAAATGGTGGGCAGGATGCCCCGCGCGCGCTTTATCCTGATCCCCTACAGCCCGGAAACCAAGGGCCACGGTACCCATACCTGGGCCAGGTTCTGGAAGGCCGATCTGGCGAAATTGCTGGCGGAATGAGCCTTGGGGGACTAGAGGCGCGCGGATGAGCGCCGCCGCCGACATCCTTGTCATCGACAATTATGACAGCTTCACCTGGAACCTGGTCCATTACCTGATGGAACTGGGCGCCAAGGTCGATGTGGTGCGCAACGATGCGATCTCGGCCGGGCAGGCGTTGAGCAGCGGGGCCAAGGGGTTCCTGATCTCTCCCGGACCCTGCACCCCCAACGAGGCCGGGATCAGCCTCGATCTGGTCGGGGCCTGCGCCGAGACCGGAATGCCGCTGCTGGGGGTTTGCCTGGGGCACCAGTCGATCGGCCAGTACTTTGGCGGCCAGGTGGTGCGCGGCGGACTGATGCACGGCAAGACCAGCCCGGTCACCCACGATGGAACCGGCATTTTCAGGAACATTCCCTCACCCTTCACCGCCACACGCTATCATTCGCTGATCGTCGACGATGTGCCCGAGGGGCTGGTGGTCAACTGCACCTCCGATGACGGACACGTCATGGGTTTTCGGCATGGTACGCTGCCGATCCACGGGGTGCAGTTCCACCCTGAGAGCATCGCCACCCAGCACGGCCACGCGATGCTGGCCAATTTCCTTGAAATCTGCGGGATCCAGGCCCGCCAGATCGCGTGAACGCGGCTGAGGCGGAGGAGCTGTTCGGGCAGATGCTCGACGGCGCGATGGACGATCAGGCCATCGCCCAAACCCTGGTCGATATGGCCGAGCGCGGCGAAAGCGCCGACGAAGTGGCGGGTGCAGCGCGGGCGATGCGCGCGCGGATGATCCGCGTTGCCGCCCCGCCGGGCGCGATCGACGTCTGCGGCACGGGGGGCGACGGGCAGCACAGCCTGAACGTATCGACTGCCGTGGCGCTGGTTGTCGCGGCCTGCGGGGTGCCGGTTGCCAAGCACGGCAACCGCGCCGCATCGAGCAAGGCCGGGGGCGCCGACACGCTGGAAGCGCTGGGGCTCGATCTTTCGCGCGCCTCGGACATGGCGGAGGAAACGCTGGGCGATCTCGGCATCGCCTTTCTCTTCGCGCAAAAGCACCATCCCGCGCTGGGCCGGATCGCCCCGATCCGCAGGGCGCTGGGACGGCGCACGATCTTCAACCTGCTCGGCCCGCTCGCCAACCCCGCCGGGGTTACGCGCCAGCTGGTCGGAGTATCGCACCCCGCGCTGATCGCGCTTTACCGCGATGCGATGCAGATGCTCGGTGCCGAGGCGGCACTGATCGTCTCCGGCGCCGAAGGGCTGGATGAGCTTTCGATCGCGGGAACCAGCTATCTTGCCGGGATCGGCCTTGGCTCAGTGCCCGCCGAACTGCGCGCCGAGGACGCGGGCCTTCCCTCGCACCCGCTCGAAGCGCTGCGCGGCGGCGATGCCGCGTTCAATGCCGCAGCCTTGCGGCGCCTGCTGCAGGGCGAAGCGGGCGCCTATCGCGATGCGGTGCTGCTCAATTCGGCCGCCGCGCTGATTGTCGCCGGGCAGGCCGAAGACTGGTTCGAGGGAGTGGAGGAAGCCGCCGAGGCGCTCGACAAGGGGCTGGCCAAGGCTTTGCTCGATTGCTGGATCGATGTGGTGAAATGACCGACAAACTCGCCGAAATCTGCGCAACCAAGCGCCAGGAAGTAACCGCGCGCAAGGCCGAGGCCTCGCTCGGTGCACTCGATGCGCTCGCCGCAACGCAGAGCGCCCCGCGCGGGTTCGAGGCGGCTTTGCGCGCCCGGGCCTCCGATGGCTTTGCGCTGATTGCCGAGATCAAGAAGGCCAGCCCATCCAAGGGGCTGATCCGCGCCGATTTCGATCCCCCGGCCCATGCCTGCGCCTATCAGGCGGGCGGCGCTGCCTGCCTGTCGGTGCTGACCGATGCGCCCTGGTTTCAGGGGCATGAGGACTATCTGGTCGCCGCCCGCGCCGCCTGCGCCCTGCCGGTGCTGCGCAAGGATTTCATGGTCGATCCCTGGCAAGTGGCCGAGGCCCGCGCGATCGGGGCCGATGCAATCCTGATCATCGTTGCCGCGCTCGACGATGCGCAAATGGCCGAGATCGAGGCCGCCGCCCGCGAACGCGGCATGGACGTGCTGGTCGAGGTTCACAACGAAGCCGAGATGGAACGCGCCGCGCACCTGCAAAGCCGGCTGATCGGGGTCAACAACCGCGATCTCAAGCGCTTCGTCACCGATCTTGCCACCACCGAGCGCCTTGCCCCGCTGGCGCCCGAGGGCACGCTGCTGGTCAGCGAAAGCGGGATCAACGCCCACGCTGATCTGCTACGGCTGGAGCGCAGCGGGGTGCGCACTTTCCTGGTCGGCGAAAGCTTGATGCGCCAAGGCGATGTGGCAGCGGCCACGCGCGGCTTGCTGAGCGGCACCTAGGCGGCGCGGCGTTCAGCCCTCATTTCTTGACCACGGGTGTGATCTCCAGTCCATCCGGCTCGACGATATTGACACCCGAGAAGACGAACAGTCCGCCACGGAATTCGATCAGTCTGAAGTCCTTGTAACTGCCCAGATCGAATCCTCTCCACTTCATCGGCTTGCCGACGAACGGGAGCAAGCCATTGGTGTCGAGCTTGGCGTCGTCGTTGCGGGGAAAGGGCTGCGAACGATCGAGCAGCATCACGTTGACGGCGGTCTCAAGCTCGGAGGTCAAAATTTCCGTCAGGCGGGCGCCGTTGTTTTCGGTCAGCGTTGCAAGCGGCAACGCCTTGCCCTCGCAGCAGAAATACTTGATCGTCTTGCCGGAATCGCTTCCGGTCGCGACCTTGGTTTTGAGCACGATGTAGGGGCGAACGTCATCGGTCTTCTTGACGAAGGTCAGCACGACATAGGGCGTTACCGTCATCGTGCTGCCACCCGGTTGTGGCGCAAGCGTGAAGGCCGTCCGGAACTGGTCGCCCGCCACGGCCGTGTTGACCATATCGATTGCCCTTGCCCGGACGTCGAATCGCAGATCTTCCTCGACATCGCGGACCTTGCCAGTGCCGGTCTGGGCGTTGATCGAACTCTGAACCAGCGTGCCGACCACGCCAAACAACAGTCCGATTCCGCCGCCGCCCTGGTATCCCGAAACAACGACATTGCTGTCAGGGATCCGGTGGACGCCCATGGGAAGATCGCTCATCCCGTTCGCGCCCTTTTCGGAAAAGACGATGGCCGTCGGTGCCGATGATGGTACCGCCTCAGCCGGTCCTTGCGAAGGTTCCGCCTGCGCCATGGCTGCGGACGCATTGGCGATCATTGCCAGCATGACGATACGCTTCATCTTCAATTCCCCTGGTTGACCCTTGGCGCGAGATACTGTTCCCGGCTATTGCGCGGTCATTGGTGGCGGCTGGTAGCTCGCGGCCCCAGCCAAAACAAGATCACAAGCGATTGAATGCGGGGGAATCTAGCAATGAAGATCGGGCCGATTTTGTCTGGGCGCCGGGCCCCCTGTCATACTCCACCGGGCTCTGGCATGGTGCGAGGATGCGCCATCACAGCCAATCGCTAGGCATGGGAATTCCAGCCATCTGCGCCAGATCAATGGCAGATCCGGTTTTCTTTCCCAGGACAGCGTCCGCTGGTTTCTGCATTTTGGAAGTTGCAAACAGACGATGAGCAAACTCACCCACCTCGACGCCCGGGGCAAGGCGCGAATGGTCGATATCGGCGGCAAGGCGCCCACCCGCCGCGTGGCCGTGGCAGGGGGGCGGATCCGCATGGCGTCGGCCGCGCTCGATGCGATCCGCGATGGCGCGGTGCCCAAGGGGGATGTGCTGGCCGCCGCGCGGATCGCCGGGATCATGGCGGCAAAGAAAACCGCCGAGTTGATCCCGCTGTGTCACCCGCTGGCGCTGGATGCGATTACCGTCGATTTCGCGATCGCGGACGGAGCGGTGGAGGTGACGGCCAGCGCCTCGCTAGAAGGCAGGACGGGCGTGGAAATTGAAGCTCTTACAGCAGTTTCCATCGCACTTTTGACAATCTACGATATGGCCAAGGCGATCGACAAGGGCATGGTGATCGAAGCCGTCCGCCTGCTTGAAAAGCGCGGAGGCAAATCGGGCGATTGGAAGGCGCAAGACTGATGGCGGCGCTGCTCTCCCTGGCCGAGGCTCAGGCCCGGCTGCTCGCCCTGGCCGAACTGCTGCCGATTGAGCGCGTCCCTGTCGACGAGGCGCTGGGCCGCTATCTGGCCGAACCACTGGTGGCAAAACGCACCCAGCCCGCCGGCGATGTTTCGGCGATGGATGGCTATGCCATGCGCGCGGCCGATCTGCCCGGCCCCTGGACAGTGGTCGGCGAAAGTGCCGCCGGGCACCCCTATGCAGGCCTGGTCGCGCCGGGCGAGGCGATCCGCATTTCCACCGGGGCGCTGATGCCTGCGGGCGCCGATATGGTGCTGATGCAGGAAGATGCCGGGCGCGAAGGCGATCGGCTGACTCTTGCCGGCACCCCGCCCAGCCCGAGCGGCAAGCACGTGCGCCGCTGCGGAAACGATTTCTCGCAAGGCAAGGAGCTGCTTGCTCAGGGAAGCCGCCTCGGACCGGCCCAGCTCGCGCTGGCGATCGGCGCGGGGCACAGCCACATCGCGGTGCGGCGCAAGCCCCGGCTGGTGGTGATCGACAGCGGCGATGAGCTGGCCGCCGATCCCTGCGCCTGCGCCCGCCATCAGGTTCCGGCCAGCAACGGGGTGATGCTGGCGGCGCTGGCAAGTGCGGCAGTGCCGTGCAAGGTCGAACGGATCGGTCCGGTGGCGGACTGCCTCGATGCCCTCGGCGTCGCATTGGTCCGGGCCGAGCACTGCGACGTGGTGGTCACCAGCGGCGGTGCCTCGGTTGGCGATCACGATCTGATCCGCCCCGCGCTGGCAAGCTGGGGGGCCGCAATCGATTTCTGGAAGGTGGCGATCAAGCCCGGGAAACCGGTGATGATCGCCCGGCGCGGCCACCAGCTGGTGGTGGGTCTACCCGGCAATCCGGTTTCGAGCCATGTCACCGCCTATTTCTTCCTGCTGCCGCTGCTGCGGGCGCTGCTTGGTGCGGCCCAGCCCCTGCCAGAGGCGATCGAGGCCGAACTGGCCGAACCACTGGCGGCGGGTGGCCCCCGGCTCGAATTCTTACGCGGTCACTGGGATGGCGCCCGGCTGAGCTCGCGGCTCAATCAGGATAGCGGCGCGCTTGCCACCCTGGCGGCAAGCAACGTGCTGATCGAGCGAGCTCCCGATGCTCCTGCGTCGATGGCAGGCGACCGCGTCAGGGCCTATCCGATCGGAAATGGCGGAGTTTTCTGAACGAAGCTGCTTGACTCGATTCGCCGTGTTGCTTACTTGTTCCGCATTCGTTCACTGAACGGCACGGGAACATGCCGTTCCAACGGAGTGACATCCATGCTGACCCGCAAGCAGCACGAACTGATCCGCTTCATCCAGGCCCGGCTTGAGGATAGCGGGGTTTCCCCCTCGTTCGAGGAGATGAAGGAAGCGCTCGATCTCAAGTCGAAGTCGGGGGTGCACCGGCTGATTTCGGCGCTTGAGGAACGCGGGTTCATCCGCCGTCTGCCCAACCGCGCCCGCGCGCTCGAGGTGCTGCGCCAACCTGAGGACGTGACCAGCAAGGCTCCCGCCAAGGCCGCGAACAGCAATGCCGCCGCTGCCGTGGTCCGCCCGCCCGAGGCGCGCCCTGCCCCGGCCAACGACGTGATCGAGATTCCGCTCCACGGGCGGATTGCCGCCGGTGTGCCGATCGAGGCGCTGGAAACCAGCGCGACGCTGCCCGTTCCCGCCGCGCTGCTCGGCGCGGGTGAGCACTACGCGCTTGAGGTTTCGGGGGATTCGATGGTCGAGGCGGGGATTTTCGACGGCGACTACGCCCTCGTCCGCCGCACCGATACCGCCCGCGATGGTGAGATCGTGGTCGCGCTGGTCCGGGGCGAGGAAGCCACGCTCAAGTACCTGCGCCGTCAGAACGGCATGATCCGGCTCGATCCGGCCAACGCCGCCTATGAACCGCAGATCTATCGCCCCGACGAGGTGCTGGTTCAGGGCAAGCTTGCCGGATTGCTGCGC
This sequence comes from Pseudomonadota bacterium, assembly GCA_029781465.1. Taxonomy (GTDB): domain Bacteria; phylum Pseudomonadota; class Alphaproteobacteria; order Sphingomonadales; family Sphingomonadaceae; genus Novosphingobium. The sequence goes on along the minus strand of JAKOWQ010000246.1, from coordinate 1,848 downwards.
CGTTATCACTGAGGCGCGGTTTCAACCTTGGGTTGAGCGGGGCGCCACCAACCGTGGCGGCCCTGCTGTGCGGCCACGGATGTGACCTTCCCGCTCTCCAGATCGATCGCCAGTCCGCCGGTGCGGTAGAGCAATGCGCGATCCGCCTTGAGCCAGCGCGGGCGGCACGATCCGGGCAGGCGGCGGTCGGCAATGACTATGTCGGCGCGTTCGCAAGCGGCGGCGAGTTCGCGCTCGCGGATCAGCTCCTTGCCCCGCGCGATCAGCAGGTTCCAGCTCCGCCCATCCCGCCGCAGAATGATCGCGCAGAAATCGGGGTTGCAGCGCGCACCGGGCCATTCGCCGAGCAGCCGGGTAGTGCCGTTCATTCCGGCGATCTCGGTCAGGTTGTCGCGGGCATAGTCCGAACGGCTGTCGCGCAGCATCAGCAGGTCCTCGCCCGCCTCGCCGGTGATCCCGACATGATGCCCGTCGCCGGAGATCAGCAGGTCGGCTGGGTCTAGCGCGGCGAGAAGCAGGCTGCCGATTGCGGCCGGAATGAATCCCCACAGCCGCACAGGTCCGCTCCACAGCGCCAGCCACAGCCCCCCGGCGAGGAACAGCGCGAAGGCTCCGCGCCCCATCGCCGGCATCGCCGTCACCGCGCCGGGCAGACCGGCGGTCCAATGCGCCAGCCCCAACAGCAGCTCGAGAGACTTGCCCGCCAGCCACCAGAACGGAGCCCCGGCGCCGACCAGATCGGCCAGCAGCGCCAGCGCGATCAGCGGCATCGAGGCAAGCGTGGTCAGCGGAATGGCGATGACATTGGCGATCGCCCCGTACACCCCGGCACGGTGGAAATGGAACAGCCCGATCGGCATCAGCGCCAGCTCGATCACCACCCCCGTCAGCAGTAGCGAAGCGCCATGGCGCAGCCCGGCCTCCCACCAGGGCTGCTCGCGCGGGGCGGTCAGCGCCCGCACCCGCGCGGATCCGTGCAACGCGACGATCGCGATCACCGCGGCAAAGCTCATCTGAAAGCTCGGCCCGACCAGCGCCTCGGGCCAGAACAGCAACACGCAGAAGGCCGCCACCGCCACCATCCGCATCGACAGCGGCTCGCGCCCCAGCACCAGCGCCAGCAGCACCAGCACCGCGCCGATGCATGAGCGGATCGTCGGCACCTCGGCGCCGGTCAGCACGGTATAGCCGATCCCCGCCAGGGCCCCTGCCCCGGCCGCGACCAGCGGCAGGCGCAACCGCAGTGCCAGCCAGGGGAACAGCGCCAGCAGCCGCAATGCCAGGAAGTAGCCTGCCGCAACCACCGCACTGACATGCAGTCCGCTGATCGACAGCAGGTGGGTCAGCCCGGCATCGCGCATCGCCTGCTCGTCGGCCTCAGCGATCGCGCCCCGGTCGCCGCTGGCAAACGCCGCCGCGATTGCTCCCGGCGAGCCAGACAGGTTGGCGCGGACGTGTTCGGACAGGCCGCGCTGGAGGCGTTGTAGCGAACCGCCCGGCGGTGCGGGTTCGAGCACTTCGGGTTCGGCAAGCACGCTGCCGGTCGCGGCAAGACCAGCAAACCAGGCGCTGCGGGCAAAGTCATAGCCGCCCGGCAGCATCGGCGGCGCCGGTGGCATCAGCCGCGCCCTGATGCGGATCAGTGCGCCCGTATCGATGCCGCTTCGATCTTGCGCGCTATCAAGGTTGAGCCGCACCTTGATCGCCCGAGCGGTCGCGGGATCGCGCGTCGCCACGATCAGCCGGATTCGCGCTTCCGAAGGACGATCCTCGCGGCTCAGGACCCGCGCATCGATCACGGCAACCTGCGGCCGGGCAATCGGTTCCGCTCCTGCCAGGGTGGACTTG
>JAKOWQ010000244.1 GCA_029781465.1 Pseudomonadota bacterium | reverse complement strand
TACTAGGCCAGACGCCGGTGGCCATCGTTCCTGGCGATACGCCCGATAGCCTGGCCGCGCGGGTGCTGATCGCCGAGCATCAGCTCTATTCACGCTGCCTTGCCGCGCTGGTCGCCCGCGAGACCTCGCCCGAGTGGCTGACTGGACAGGTGCGGGCCCATGCCCTTGCCCTGCCCGATGCCGACGAGGTGCTGAGCCACGGCATGGCCTGCTTCGGGATCGTCAAGGGCAAGAAGTTTGCCTATGTCGCCAGCGATCACCATGGCGACGGCAGGCACGCCCTGCTGGTTAAGATCAGCGGCGCCGACGAGCAGGCCCAGCTGATCGAAAACGATCCCGCGCGCTATTACCGCCCGGCCTATTTCGGCGATGGCTGGATCGCGATCCGGCTCGATCTGGGCGATACCGACTGGGACGATATCGCCGCATGGCTGGCGCGCAGCTGGCGCAGCGTCGCACCGAAAAAGCTCACCACACTGATCGACGCAGCGGACGCGTTCTAGATCTCGCTGCCGTCGACGATCGGCCGCGCCTCGCGCGTGCCACGATAGCGCACCGCCGGGTCCATCGGATCGCCCGCGATCAGTACCCAATCGTCGTGTACCTCGATCAGGGTGCCGACGAAGGGAAAGCCTTCCATCGTGCTGACGCGAAAGCTCACCGTGTCGCCCGCCTTGAAGGTTTCCGGTTCAAAATTGAACGCGAACGGGCAATCCTCGCCCTCGCCGCCCATGCCTTTCATCGCCGTTCTCCTTTGCACCCAACATAAGGCTGGAAATCGTAAAGGAAAGCGGCAGGATCGCTCGCGATGCTGCGTGACTTCACTTCGACCGCCACGGTGGTGATCTTCCTGTTCGAGCTGGCGGTGCTGCTGCGCGCGATGCTGCGCCCCTTGCGCGAACCGGCATCGCGGCTGGCCTGGCTGATCGCGATTCTGGTTCTGCCAGTGGTCGGCACGCTGGCCTATCTGCTGCTGGGTGAGGCGCGGGTCAGCGAGCGCAGACGCAGACGCTATGCCGCGATCGAGGCGCGGCTGCCCCGCCCCGGCGGCGATCCGGAGGCGGCGCAGCGGCTGGCCCAAGGCCCCTATGCGGCGCCATTCGCGCTGGCCCGTTCGGTCAACGGATTGCCGCCGACGCTTGGAAACTCTGCCTGCCTCTCCGCCGACAGCAATGCCGCGATCGACGAAATGGTCGCCGATATCGATGCCGCTGCGGCCAGCGTGCACCTGTGTTTCTATATCTGGCTTGCCGATACCAACGGGCTGAAGATCAAGGAGGCGCTGGTCCGCGCGGCCGCACGCGGGATCAAGGTGCGGGTGTTGGCCGATGCGCTCGGTTCGCGCCAGTTCCTGCGCTCGGACCATTGGGCCGAGATGAAGCGGCGCGGGATCGACGCACGGATCGCGCTGCCGGTAGGCGGGATCGTCTGGACGCTGATTCGCGGCCGTGCCGATCTGCGCAACCACCGCAAGGTGCTGATCCTCGACAACCGCGTGGCCTGGTGCGGCAGCCAGAACCTTGCCGACCCGGAATTCCGCATCAAGGCGCGCTACGCGCCGTGGGTCGATGTGATGGCGCGCTGGGAAGGACCGGTGGCGCGCCATTGCCAATTTTTGTTCGCTGCCGACTGGATGGCGGAAAAGGGCGACGATATCACCGCTCTGCTCACGCCCGAGCCGGTGGGGGCGACCGTTCCCGCCGGGATCGCAGCCCAGGTAATCGGCACCGGACCGCTGCTGGCCTATCCGGCGATGACCGCCTGTTTCGCCGCGCTGATCCATTCGGCGCGCAGCGAACTGGTCGTGACCACGCCCTACTTCGTGCCCGACGAACAGCTGCTCTACGCCCTGATCTCGGCGGCGCAGCGCGGTGTGCGCACCGTGCTGGTGCTGCCGCGCCGCAACGATAGCCGGATCGTCGCCGGAGCCAGCCGCAGCTACTACCCCGCATTGCTGGCCGCAGGGGCGGAAATCCATGAATTCCGCCCCGGGCTGCTCCATGCCAAGACCATGGTGATCGATCGCGAGGTGGCGCTGATCGGCTCAGCCAATCTCGACCGGCGCAGTTTCGAGCTCAATTTCGAGAACAACGTGCTGTTCGCCGACCCGGTCTTTGCGAGCGAGCTGCGCGAACGGCAAAACGCCTTCATCGCCCAGTCAGACCGCATCACCCGCGAGGAGGTTGCAGGTTACGGTCTGCTGGCGCGCTTGTGGCAAAACTTCCTGGCCATGCTTGGCCCGGTTTTGTGATCGGCCCTCAGCCCTTCCGGGCCCCGGCGACAATGACCGCGATCTCGTCGATCAGCGCCAGACGCTTCTTCTTGAGCGTTTCGGCATATTCGTCGGAAGGTGTTTCGATCCCGCTCTCGATCCGGTGAATCTCGCCGTTCACTTCGTGATAGCGCTCGGACAGGGTGACGAAGTGGTGATTGTTGAGCTTCAGCTCATGGAGCAGCGCATGATCGTTGGGGAATTCATCGGCGAGTTCGTGCGGGGTATGCGACATTCTTGCTCCACTCCTTGGCGTGTTGATGCGACGCAGTATCGACATGCAGGTTCGGTCCTGCCTTGCGATGAGTCAATTCGTGCGCGCCAGACGCAAAAAGGGCCGCCGGATCGCGCCGGCGGCCCCTTTTTGCGTCCAGCGATCGGACTTAGCCGACGATCTCT
>JAKOWQ010000235.1 GCA_029781465.1 Pseudomonadota bacterium | reverse complement strand
AGGGTTGCTCCTCATCGAAGCCGGATGCGGGATCGGCTTCGCTCACCGCGCAACCCTGCGCGGAAAGGTGATCGGCCAGCATCCCGCTCCAGTCCCCGATCACCAGAGCGCGCCGGGGCACATGGCGCAGAAAGGCAAGCCGCTCGATCACGTCCTCGACCATGTCGTCGAGCAGATAGCGCGCCGCTCCGGCGCGGGCCTGCAGGCCAAGCGCGCGCCGCCGCGCCGCGAGGCGGCGGGCGGGGGCAAACACGAGTGGTGGCGGCATGGCGCTCATCGCGTTGCCACTGCCTTGCGCGGCGGCCCGGCGCAAGCGATACCGAGGGGGATGGAGGTTCCCGCCACCCTGGTCCCGATCGTCGATCTGGTCTTTCCCCCGCGCTGCCCGCTGTGCGGCGCGGCGCTGGCGGTGCAGGGCGGGCTTTGCGCGGATTGCTGGGCCGAACTGGCAATCCCCGGTGAGCCAAGCTGCACCACCTGCCAGCGTCCGTTGGGGGAGGGGCATGGCGAAGGACAGATCTGCGCCCCGTGCCTGGCCGATCCACCGCGCCATGACGGCATTACCGCAGCCACGCTTTACAACGATGCCTCGCGCCGCCTGGTGCTGGCCTTCAAGCACGGACGGCACATCGCCCACGCGCGGCTGATGGCTCGGCTAATCCTGGCGCGGTTGCCGCTGGAGATCGACCGGGAGTGGCTGTTCGTACCCGTCCCGCTGCATCGCTGGCGCTTGTGGCGGCGCGGCTTCAACCAGGCGGCGCTGCTGGCGGGTGAACTGGCGCGGCAACGCGGGGCTTCGGTGCTGGTCGATGGTCTGGTGCGCCGCAAGGCAACCCCGATGCTGGGCGGGATGGGCAGGCGCGCGCGTGCCCGTGCTTTGAGTGGAGCGATTGCGATCAACCCGAAGCGGTCCCGCGCGATAAGGGGCGCGAAGATCGTGCTGGTCGACGATGTTCTGACCTCAGGCGCAACCAGCGAGGCCTGTGTTGCCGCGCTCAAACGCGCAGGGGCGAACGAAGTGCGGATTGCCTGCTTTGCCCGGGTGCTCGACGAGGCGCTTCACCTCGCCTGAATAACGAAACGCCCGGAACCGAAGTTCCGGGCGTTCGCGTGACGAAACTCGCGAGCGCCGCTTTCGCGTTTTGGCGATCCCCCTTGATCGCTGCGCCCAAACCCTCATGCGGATGCCTGCTTTGCAAGCTTTGATCGATCCCCGAACCTGGGCCACTGGCGCCGTTGGAACTGGCGCTTCCGGTCCATCAGGCGGTATCACCGCGGCGCCTCAATCCGCGAATCCGGCCCGGATTGAAAGCGGGAAGTCGGTCCGGCGCAGTTTTTGGTCGACACATGTGGTTATCATGCAACAAGGAGCCACGATGGATCCGGACGACACTTTCAAGCGCGAGCAGGGCAGTGCCTTCCTGCCCAAGTTCGATGCCAATGGCCTGCTCACCGCGGTGGCCGTCGATGCGGAAACGCGCGAGGTGCTGATGGTGGCCTTCATGGACTCTGAGGCGCTCGCCAAAACCCGCGCGAGTGGACTGGCCCATTTCCATTCGCGCTCACGCGGGCGGCTGTGGATGAAGGGCGAAAGCTCTGGCCATGTCCTGAAAGTTGGAGAGATCCGGGTCGATTGCGATCAGGATGCGCTGGTATTGGTCTGCTCGCCCGCCGGCCCGGCTTGCCACACCGGTGCGGTGAGCTGCTTCTACCGCAAGCTCGATGGCGACTTGCTAATCCGACGCGATAATTGACGCTTACGTAAAGGTAAGCTAGATTGCCCCCATGGACCACATCGCCGCACCGCGCTCAAGCCACGATGGCGCCCACATCGAGCGGCCCGATGCGCTTGAGCGCGAACAGTTCTCGATTTCCGACCTGACCGGCGAATTCGGTGTCACCGCGCGGGCGCTGCGTTTCTACGAGGATGAGGGGCTGATCGCCCCGCGCCGGATCGGGCTGAGCCGGGTCTATTCCAAGCGCGACCGCGCCCGGCTGGCGTGGATCCTGCGCGCCAAGAACGTGGGCTTCAGCCTTACCGAGATCAAGGAGATGATCGATCTCTACGATCTGGGCGATGGCCGGGTCGAACAGCGCCGGGTGACCGTCCAGCGCTGCCGCGAGAAGGTAGAGCGCCTGCGCCAGCAGCGCGACGATCTAGACGCTGCTATCCATGAATTGTCCGATTTCATCCAATTGGTCGAGAATATCGACCTCGGCGCCCACTAGGGCCGACTGCAACAGACCAAGGACCTGCCATGCCGATCTACAAGGCGCCAACGCGCGACACCCGATTTGTGATCAATGAGCTGCTGCGGCTTGAGCGGTACGGCGATCTGCCGGGATTCGAGAACGCAAGCGCCGACATGGTCGATGCCGTGGTCGAGGAATGCGGCCGGTTCTGTTCCGAAGTGCTCGCCCCGATCAACCTGTCCGGCGATCAGGAAGGCTGCACCCGCCATGCCGATGGCACGGTAACCACCCCCAAGGGTTTCAAAGAGGCCCACGCCCAGTTCCGCGAGGCGGGCTGGGGTACGCTTTCCGCGCCCGAGCAGTTCGGCGGGCAGGGCATGCCGCATGTGATGGGAATGATGGCGGAGGAATTCATTTCCTCTGCCAACCAGTCGTGGGGGATGTACCCGGGGCTGACCGGCGGCGCGATCAGCGCGATCCTTGCCAAGGGCAGCGCCGAGCAGCAAGCCAAGTATCTTCCCAAGATGATCGCCAACGAATGGCTCGGCACCATGAACCTGACCGAGCCGCACTGCGGCACCGACCTTGGCCTGATCCGCACCCGCGCGGTGCCCGCTGCCGATGGTTCCTATGCGATCACCGGCACCAAGATCTTCATTTCGGCAGGCGATCACGATCTGACCGACAACATTATCCATCTGGTGCTCGCCAAGACCCCCGACGCGCCTGACAGCACCAAGGGCATCTCGCTGTTCATCGTCCCCAAGGTGCTGGTGGGCGACGATGGTTCGCTGGGCGAACGCAACGCGGTGAGCTGCGGCAGCATCGAGCACAAGATGGGGATCCATGCCAACGCCACCTGCGTAATGAACTATGACGGCGCCAAGGGATGGATGGTTGGCGAGGAGAACAAGGGCCTCGCCGCGATGTTCATCATGATGAACGCGGCGCGGCTGGGCGTGGGCATCCAGGGCCTGAGCCAGGCCGAGGCGGCCTATCAGAACGCGGTGAAATATGCGCAGGAGCGCCGTCAGGGCCGCGCGCTGACCGGCCCGGCTGAACCGGCCGAGAAGGCCGACACGCTGTTTGTCCACCCAGATGTGCGCCGCATGTTGATGGACGCCAAGGCCTATACCGAAGGCATGCGCGCGCTGTGCCTGTGGGGCGCCTTGCAGGTAGACCTTTCCCACAAGGCAGCGGATGAGGCCGAGCGGCAGATGGCCGACGATCTGATCAGCCTGCTCACCCCCGTGATCAAGGGCTATGGCACCGACAAGGGCTTCGATACCTGCGTCAACATGCAGCAGGTGTTCGGCGGACACGGCTTCATCGAGGAATGGGGCATGAGCCAGTTCGTGCGCGACTGCCGCATCACCCAGATCTATGAAGGCGCCAACGGGGTGCAGGCGATGGATTTGGTCGGGCGCAAGCTCGCGCAGAACGGCGGCCGCGCGGTCCAGGCGCTGTTTGCGCTGGTTGACGGCGAATGTGCCGCGGCCAAGCTCCGCCCGGAACTGGAAAAGCTGGCTGGCCAGGTCGAGAAGGCCAATGGTGAGCTCAAGGCGGCAACCATGTGGTTCATGCAGAACGGCATGGCCAATCCCAACGCCATCGGCGCCGGGGCGCATCACTACATGCACATCATGGGCGTGGTCAGCCTGGGCCTGATGTGGCTGCGCATGGCGACGGTATCGCTCGATGCGCTGGCCGCCGGAGCCTCGGACAAGGCCTTCTACGAAGCTAAGTTGACCACGGCGCGTTACTACGGCGAACGCTTCACCCCCGACGCCGGCGCGCTGCGCCGCAAGATCGAGGCCGGGAGCGAAGCGATAATGGCGCTGCCGGTAGAGGCCTTCGCGACGGCCTGATTTCTCAGGTCGATCGCGCCTCGCTGAGCAAGCGGCCCATGATCCGGCTGACCGGGCGCAGCGCACCCAGCCGGAGCATCCCTGCGCGGATCGGACGGGCGAACAGCCGATCGTCGGTATAGAGTCCGACCAGGTGCCGGGTCGCCTCGTAGAGCGGCATGGTCGCGATGCGGTGACGGATCGCATAACGCCGCAGTAGATCGCCAGCACCGGGATCGGCAGCATCGCGGACCAATTCGGCAAGCCGCCAGGCGCTCAGCAGCCCGAAGTTGAAGCCATGCGCGGTAACCGGGTGCATCCCCACCGCAGTATCGCCGGTCAGCGCGGAGCGGGTAGTGGCGAAGTTTTCGGCGAAGGTCATCGCCAGCGGATAGGCTTGGGGCCGGGTGACCAGCGCGATCTCCCCCCATTGTCCGCCGAGATATCCGGCGAACAGCGATTCGAGCGCGGCATCGCCCAGCGCACAGATCCGCTTGGCCTCGGCATCGGGGACAGTCACCACCAGCCCCGACATGCCCTCGGCCAGCGGCAGCAGTGCCACGGTGCGAGCGTGATCGAACCATTCGGTCGAAATACCCTGGTGGGGGAGCGAATGGCTGATCCGGCACACCAGCATGGTGTGCCCGAAGCGCGTGATCGAGGCGTCGATCTCCAGTTGTTCGCGCATGGCGGAAAAGCGTGAATCCGCCGCCACCAGCAGATCACCGACCTGTTCGCTGCCATCATCGAGGCAGACCCGGACGCCGCGCGGGTCAGTCGAGGCGCGAACCACCTTGCGACCACAGTGCAAGTCGACGTTGGCTTGATCCACCATCGTCTCAAACAAGGCCTGGCGGATCCGATGGTTGGAAACAAGATGACCGAGCGCATCACCCTTTTCCGGCCCGATCGCCATCGCGAAGGGCGAGGAACCGTTGCGCACCCGCGCCGAACGCAGCGGATGAACTTCACCTTCGGGGAAGTGCCGCCATACGCCGAGCTGCCTTAGAATCGTCTCCGAGCGCATCGTCAACGCGATTTCTCGTCCGTCCGCAGGCGGAGCGGCCAGTTTCTCGCGCGATTGCGGCTCGATCAGCACAAGCCGGTGCGGCGATCCTGCCATTGAGCGGACAAAGCTGAGGCCAGCGGGACCACCGCCGACCACGATGATGGTGCGGGTCATTTCCGGCTCACTATCGTATCGGGGCGCTGCACGATTTGCTCCGGGTCAATCCGGGGCTGCCTAATCGGCCCGGGATCTCCAATTCACTCCGGCAGGAAGTCCGGCACGGAAAGATAGCGCTCGCCGGTATCGTAGTTGAAGCCCAGCACCCGCGTTCCGGCGGGCAGGTCCTTGAGCTTTTGAGCGATCGCCGCCAGGGTCGCGCCGGAACTGATTCCCACCAGCATACCTTCCTTCGTGGCGCACAGACGGGCCATTTCCTTTGCATCGGCGGGATCGACCTGGATCGCACCGTCGATTGCCTGGGTGTGCAGGTTGGCGGGGATGAACCCGGCGCCGATCCCCTGGATCGGGTGCGGTGCGGGCTGGCCGCCGGAAATCACCGGCGAGAGTGTCGGCTCGACCGCATAGGCCTTCATGCCCGGCCAGCTGCGCTTGAGGGTTTCCGCACAGCCGGTCAGGTGCCCGCCGGTGCCGACCCCGGTAATCAGCACATCGATCGGACTCTCGGCGAAGTCGGCAAGGATCTCCTGCGCGGTGGTGCGCACATGGACGGCGATGTTGGCCGGATTCTCGAACTGCTGCGGCATCCACGCGCCAGGGGTGGAGGCGACCAGCTCGTGCGCGCGCTCGATCGCGCCCTTCATGCCCTTTTCGCGCGGGGTCAGATCGAAGCTCGCACCATAGGCAAGCATCAGCCGCCGCCGCTCGATCGACATCGATTCGGGCATCACCAGAACCAGCTTGTAGCCCTTGACCGCGGCCGCCATTGCCAGCCCGATCCCGGTGTTGCCGCTGGTCGGCTCGACGATCGTGCCTCCGGCCTTGAGGCTGCCGTCAGCCTCGGCCGCCTCGATCATCGCCAGTCCGATCCGGTCCTTGATCGAACCGCCCGGATTGGCCCGTTCGGCCTTCACCCAAACCTCGTGATCGGGGAACAGCCGCGAAAGACGGATGTGCGGGGTATTGCCGATTGTGGCGAGAATGCTGTCAGCCTTCATGGCCTTTGCTCCTGGTTGCGATATTGGGGCGCGAAGCTTTTCGCGCGTTTCAGTTCGGGAAACAGCACCGTCCAGATGGCGGTAACAAGGATAGCCCCGGCGCCGCCCAGCGCAACCGCGCCGACCGGCCCGAGGATAGCGGCAGCAAGCCCGGATTGCATCTCGCCCAGTTCGTTCGAGGCCGAGATTGCCAGTCCCGAAATCGAGGAGACGCGCCCGCGCTTGTCGTCGGGTGTGTTGAGCTGGACCAGGGTGTTGCGGACGAACACCGAGACCGAATCCGCCGCGCCCAGCAAGGCCAGCATTCCCACCGAGAACAGAAAGCTGCCCGAAAGTCCGAAAGCCAGCGTCGCCAGACCATAGACCGCGACGGCCCACAGCATCTTGGCGCCCACATTGTGCGAAATCGGGCGAATGCCGAGGTAGATCGCGACCAGCACCGAGCCCAGCGCCGGTCCAGCGCGCATGATCCCGAGCATTTCTTCGGGCGATAGACCAAAGGTTCCTCGCGGCAGCACATCATAGGCAAAAGCCGGCAACATCGCGGTGGCCCCGCCAAGCAGCACCGCGAACAGATCGAGCGTAACGCAGCCAAGCAGGAAGCGTTCCCGCCAGACGAACTTGGCGCCATCGGTCATCAGTTTGAGCGGCGGCTCCTTGGCGGCGGCGGGAGGGGCACGGTGCCGGATCGCGAGCAGCGAGGTGACGCCCAGGGCGAGCATCACCGCCGAAAATTCATAGGGCAGCGCATCGTCCCGCGCGAGCAGGAAGCCACCGATTGCCGGGCCCAGCACCGCGGCTCCC
>JAKOWQ010000165.1 GCA_029781465.1 Pseudomonadota bacterium | reverse complement strand
GGCTGTACCAGCCGTCTTCGCCGGTGGGCACGGCGCGGGTGGTATTGGCGCGCACGTCCGATCCGCCCTGCTTCTCGGTCATCGCCATGCCGATGGTCACTCCGGCCTTTTCGGAGGCCGGGCGGAAAGCAGGATCGTAGCGCCCGGCGCGGATCCGGGGAATCCACTCGTCGGCCACGGCGGGTTCGCATGCCAGCGCGGGAACCGCGGCATAGGTCATGGTCATCGGGCAGGTGGTGCCGTTGTCCACCTGGCTGGTGAGGTGGAGCACCGCAGCATGCCCCACATGCCCCGCCGCCTCACCGTTCCAGGCGATCGAAGCGAAGCCGCTGTCAAGCCCGAGGCGCATCAGATCGTGATAGGCGGGATGGAACTTCACCTCGTCGACCCGGTGGCCGAAGCGGTCGAAGTTATCCAGCACCGGCAGCACCCGGTTGGCCTCCATGCCCCAGCCGATCGCTTCGGCGCTGCCGCACCTTGCACCCAGCGCGCCTAGCTGCGCGCAATGGCCCGCTCCGCCCGCTGCGCGCAATGCATCCTGCAAGGCGCGATCGGTCGCGAACAGGTTGGTATCCTCCAGCGGCGGCGGCTGATTGAAAACCTCGTGGGTATCCTGCGCCGTGATCGGCTTGCCGTAGGCCATGCCCCGTCCTCTCGCTGTTTGACGCAAGCCTAGCGCATCGCCCTGCCCGGTCAAACCCGGGTTGAGGCTCGCCTCGGCAAATCTAGGACGCTTGACAAATTTCATTTGCAAGGTTCTTGCGGTGAGCCTGCGCCTTGCTATGCGCGGCATTGCCGGGCAATCCTGGGCCCGAGGGGAGTATTATGCGCGCCACGCCCGATTTCGATTTCGCCTTGCCCGAAAGCGCCCAGATGATCCGCGATGCGGTTGGCCGCTTCGCCGATGAACAGATCGCTCCGCTTGCCAGCCGGATGGACGCCGAAGACTGGTTCCCGCGGGGTGAGCTGTGGACGGCGATGGGCGAGCTGGGACTGCACGGGATCACCGTGGAAGAGGAATGGGGCGGGCTGGGCCTGGGCTATCTTGACCATGTGATCGCGGTCGAGGAAGTGAGCCGGGCCAGCGCCTCGCTGGGCCTGAGCTACGGCGCGCATTCCAACCTCTGCGTCAACCAGATCCGCCGCTGGGGTAGCGACGAGCAGAAGGCCAGGTATCTGCCGGGGCTGATTTCGGGCGAGCATGTCGGCAGCCTGGCGATGTCGGAAGCCGGGGCGGGATCGGATGTGGTCTCGATGAAGCTCAAGGCCGATGCGGTGCAGGGCGGCTATGTCCTCA
>JAKOWQ010000157.1 GCA_029781465.1 Pseudomonadota bacterium | reverse complement strand
ATCAGGCGGCCATCGCGGCCATGAGGAAGCGAAGCCAGTTTCATGCAATCATTCTCCGGGGCCAGCGGCCTGTTGGTGGATACGCGCCAGCAGCGCCTTGAAGGTCTGCTGCTCGGCGGGTGAAAGCGGAGCGAACAGCTTGCGCTCCATCTCGAGCGCGATCGGCATGATCTCGCCATAGACGCCGCGTCCGGGCGCCGTCAGTTCAAGATGGTGCGAACGCCCATCGCGCGCGTTGGGGCTGCGCGCGATCAGGCCGCGCTCCTCCAGAACCTTGCAGGCGCGGTTGACCGCCACCTTGTCCATCCGCGTCGCCCCGACCAGATCGCGCTGGGTCTGCGCCCCCGCATCGCCCAGCACCGCCATCACCCGCCATTCGGGGATCTTGAGCCCGAAGCGCGCGCGGTATTCGTCGGCGATCCGGTCGCTGACCGCATTGGAAGTGACAGAGAGCAGATAGGGCAGGAAGTCGGCAAGGCGGGTCTGGTCGGCGGACATGGCAAACTGGTTCCTGTTGCAACCAGTTTGCTAGGGGCAAGTCCGCCCCGGCGCAATGGCGCGGGTCAATTTTTCACGGCTTCGGGCGCGGCGGCGGCAAACGCGGGCAGCGCGCGCAGGTCTGCGTCAATCCGCACCAGGCGGGGAAAGGCGCCGAGCGGGACCTCGAAACGGCGGGCGTTGGCCATCTGGGGCACCAGGCACAGGTCGGCAAGGTTGGGCCGGTCTTCACCGAACAGGCCGGCCTCGGGCGCTTGCGTCTCCAGCGCGGCAAATCCTTCGGTGATCCAGTGGCGATACCACTCCATCACTGCCTCCTCCCCCTGGCCGAGTTCGCCGCGCAGCCAGTTCAGCACACGCAGGTTGTTGAGCGGGTGGATGTCCGCCACCACGCTCAGCGCCAGGGCGCGGACCCGCGACCTTTCCAGCGGATCGGAGGGAAGCAGGGCAGGATCGGGGAAGCGTTCCTCAAGATATTCGACAATCGCCATGGACTGGGTCAGCAAGGCGCCATCGACTGCCAGCGCGGGCACCAGCCCCTGTGGATTGAGCCTGCGGTAGTCCGCCGAACGCTGCTTTCCCTCCACCAGATCGATCGCTTCGCGGCGATAGCCGACGCCCTTGAGATTGAGCGCGATCCGCACCCGATAGGCAGCGGAAGAGCGCCAGTAATCATAGAGCACGACCTCGCTCATCGCAGCACCCGTCCGGCGACCGCGTCAAGCTGCGCGGCCAGCACCGGATCGCGTGCGGCACGGTCGGTCATCACCGCATGATCCAGCGCGGTGTCGATCGGGCTCGGGGTGCGCCGGGCTGGAAGCGACGTGGCGAAGCGGGCCAGGACCTGCCGCGCCAGCGAGACGTTGCGGTGCATCACCGCGATGACGTGGGCGGCATCGACGCCTTCGTCCTCCTCGCGCCAGGAATCGTAGTCGGTCACCATGCCCAGCAGGGCGTAGGGCAGCTCGGCTTCCCGCGCGAGGCGCGCTTCGGGCATGGCGGTCATCCCGATCACGTCCGCGCCCCAAGACTGGTAGAGGCGGCTTTCTGCGCGGGTGGAAAACTGCGGCCCCTCGATCGCGACATAGCAGCCGTGCTCGTGGACAATGGCCTCCTCGGCGCGGGCCGCCGCGACCAGTCCGGCAGAAAGGCGTGGGCAAACCGGATCGGCCAGGCTGACGTGGGCCACGAGCCCCGGACCGAAGAAGCTGCCCACCCGGCCGGAAGTACGGTCGATCAGCTGGTCAACCGCGACGAAGTGCCCCGGCCCCATCGCCGCGTTGAGCGAGCCGATCGCCGAGAGCGCGACAAGATCCGTCACCCCGCAACGCTTGAGCACATCGATGTTGGCGCGAAAATTGATGTTGGACGGGGGGATGCGGTGCCCCGGCCCGTGGCGCGGCAGGAAGGTGAAGCGCACCTGCCCCAACCGCCCGGTGGTAACCGGGCCCGAGGCGAGACCGAAAGGGCTGCCCACCTCGATCTCCTGCGCCTGCTCCAGCCCGATCCCGGCCGCCAGGCCGGAACCGCCGATTACACCGATATGCCAGCTGTCCTTCATTTCCCGGCGAGGATACCCGCCATGATGAAGTCTGTGCAATGCTCGCGATAGCGATCGCGCAGGGTTTCTGTGAGCGTGTCGGTATCGAAGCAGTGCTTGAGCACCAGCCGCGCGGAAAAGAACCGGTCGGCGGCCCCCGTGGCGGTGAAATAGAACAACTGCGGATCGACGTTGCGGAACACCCCCTGCTTGACTCCGTCCTTGATCAGCTTGTCATAGGCGCGGTGTAGCGGGGCAAGATAGGCGTTGGCGATCCGCTGGGCTTCCTCATCGTCGCTTTCGCGCACCAGCCGCATCAGCAGGCGGTTGAGATAGGGGGTCTTGAAATAGCAATCGACCATCGCCCCGATATGGAGACGCAGCCGCGCCTCGGGATCCATGTCCTTGGCCATCAGCGCGGCGAGCGAGGTGACGATATCGACCATATCGCGATCGAGCAGCGCCTTCATCAGCCCGGCCTTGTTGCCGAAATAATACTTCACCAGCGCCGAATTCAGCCCCGAGCGCAGCGACAACTCGCTCAGCGAGATATCGACGATGTCGCCTTCGCGCATGATGTCGCTGGCGGTCTGCAGCAGCAGCTCGCGCGCGCCTGCCGGGGCTTCTGTTTCGACAGGCTTGATCGCGTTCATTCGTAATCCGGCTCCGCTCCCCACCACGGGTAGAAATCGGGCATATCGCGCGAAACCCGTAGCGGAAAGTCGGGGGAACGTTTTTCCAGAAAGCTTTGCACACCTTCTTTGGCATCGGCCGCTTTGGAGAGGCGGAAGATCGCCCGGCTGTCAACCTTGTGGGCTTCCATCGGGTGTGCGCCGGGGGGAATGCGCCACAGCATCGCCCGGGTCATCGCAATCGACACCGCCGAGGTGTTGTCGGCAATCTCGCGGGCCAGGCCGCGCGCGGTATCGACAAGTTCGCCCTGCGGGTGGACCGAACGCACCAATCCGCCGCGCAGCGCTTCCTGTGCATCGAAAATCCGCCCGGTCATGCACCATTCGAGCGCCTGCGAAACCCCCACCAGCCGCGGCAGGAACCAGCTCGAACAGGCTTCGGGAACGATCCCGCGCCGGGCAAACACAAAGCCGTAGCGTGCATTCTCACTCGCCAGACGGATGTCCATCGGCAGCTGCATGGTGATCCCCACCCCCACTGCCGCGCCGTTGCAGGCCGAAATCAGCGGCTTGGTCGAACGGTAGAGCCTGAGCGTAAGCACCCCGCCGCTATCGCGCACGCGCGGATCGGACAGGTCCTCGACCGCTGCCGGGTTGGAAAACGGCCCGCCGCCGCCCTCGGGCGTCAGATCGGCCCCGGCGCAGAAAGCGCGCTCGCCCGCCCCGGTAAAGATCACCGCGCGGACGCCGTCATCACCATCGATGCGGTCCATCGCATCGACGATCTCGTCCATCATGGTGCGGGTGAAGGCGTTGAGCTTGTCCGGACGGTTGAGCGTGATCGTCGCGATCCCCTCGCTCACCTGGTAATCTATCTGACTGTAACCCATCGCCTTCTCCCTTTGCCGCGTGCCGTTTGGCTCAGCGCGGCGCCATGCGGATCGCGCCGTCGAGGCGCACGTCCTCGCCGTTGAAATAGCCGTTCTCGATCATGCACAGCGCCAGTTTGGCATATTCTTCCGGATTGCCCAGACGCTTGGGGAACGGCACCGAGGCGCCCAGCGCATCCTTGACGTTCTGCGGTGCGGCGGCGAGCAGCGGGGTGTTGAAAATCCCCGGCAGGATGGTGTTGACGCGGATATTCTCGCTCGAAAGATCGCGCGCGATCGGCAGGGTCATCCCGACTACCCCGCCCTTCGAGGCCGAATAGGCCGCCTGGCCGATCTGTCCGTCCTCGGCCGCGACCGAGGCGGTGTTGACGATCGCCCCGCGATCACCGTCTTCCTGCGGATCGAGCGTCATCATCCCGGCCGCCGACTTGGCGATGCAGCGGAAGGTGCCGACCAGGTTGATCTGGATGATCCAGTTGAAGGCATCGAGCGGGAAATGCTTGATCTCTCCGGTTTCCTTGGAGCGGCTGGCGGTCTTGATGGCATTGCCGGTGCCCGCGCAATTGACCAGCACCCGTTCCTGTCCGTGAGCCTCGCGCGCCTTGGCGAAGGCGGCATCGACCGAGGCATCGTCGGTGACGTTGCATTCGCAGAACACCCCGCCGATCTCGGCGGCCACGGCCTTGCCCTTTTCCTCCTGCAGGTCGAAAATCGCGACCTTGACCCCCTTGGCGGCAAGCGCGCGGGCGGTTGCCGCCCCAAGGCCCGAGGCACCGCCGGTAACCACGGCGGCAACGCTGTTGTCGAGTTTCATCTTGATTGTCTCCGGTTTGAATCAGCACATCTCGACAATGGTGACGTTGGCGACACCGCCGCCCTCGCACATCGTCTGGAGTCCATACTTGCCGCCCCGCGCCTTGAGCGCGTGGAGCAGCGTTGCCATCAGCTTGGTGCCCGAGGCGCCCAACGGATGGCCCAGCGCGATCGCGCCGCCGTTGACGTTGAGCTTGTCCGGATCGGCACCCGTGTGCTTGAGCCAGGCCAACGGCACCGAGGCAAAGGCCTCGTTGACCTCGTAAAGATCGATGTCGCCGATCGCCATGCCAGCCCGGGCCAGTGCCCGGTCGGTGGCGAACAGCGGCTCTTCGAGCATGATGACGGGATCGCCGGCTGTTACCGTCAGCGTATGGATCCGCGCCAGCGGGGTAAGACTGTGGCGCTTGAGCGCCTCTTCCGACACTACCAGAGCGGCCGAGGAGCCATCGCAGATCTGGCTCGAGCTCGCTGCGGTAAGTGCCCCACCCTCGCTGATCAGCTTGACCCCGGCAATCGATTCAAGCGTGGCGTCGAAGCGGATTCCCTCGTCGACCGTGTGCCATTGCTTGCCCTCGGCGGTTTCCACCTCGACCGGCACGATCTCGTCCTTGAAGGCGCCCGCCTCGGTCGCTGCAATAGCATTCCGGTGGCTCTTCAGTGCGAAACGATCGAGATCGTCCTTGGTCAGGCCATGCTTCTTGACCAGCATTTCGGCGCCCATGAACTGCGAGAACATCACGCCGGGGTACTTCGCCTCGAGCCCGTCGGACTTGTAGTGCCCCAGCCCCTCCTTCATGTGGAAGGTGGCGTTTGAGCCCATCGGCACACGGGTCATCGATTCGATCCCGGCGGCGATCACCACGTCCTGCACCCCGCTCATCACCGCCTGCGCGGCGAACTGGATCGCCTGCTGCGAAGAACCGCACTGCCGGTCGATCGTCACCGCCGGGCATGATTGCGGCAGCAGCTTGCTTGCCAGCACGGCGTTGCGGCCGACCTGCATCGCCTGCTGCCCGGCCTGGGTGACGCAGCCCATCACCACATCGTCAACCGCCGCGGGATCGATCCCGGTGCGCCCTACCAGATGATCGAGCGAGGCTGCGGCCAGGTCCACCGGATGGACCCCGGCCAGCCGCCCCCCGCGCCGCCCGCCGGCACTGCGCACTGCATCAACGATATAGGCTGTAG
>JAKOWQ010000154.1 GCA_029781465.1 Pseudomonadota bacterium | reverse complement strand
GCTGCCGATCGAGCTGGCCAGCCGCGGCACCCGGCTGGGCGCGCTGGTGCTCGACCTGACGATTATCGTGCTGGTGATGGTGATCGCCAGCCTGGTCGCGGTTTTCGGCATCCTCGGGATTGCCGAAGCGGCGGGCGGCAAGATCGACAAGGCGACCGGCGGGCTGCGCACCGCGTTCGAATTTCTGGCGATCGTGTGGATCGCGCTGATGTTTCTGCTGCGCCACGGCTATTTCCTCTATTTCGAGCTCGGCCCGCGCGGCGCCACGCCGGGCAAGCGGATGACCGGAATCCGCATCGCCGCGCGCGATGGCGGGCGGCTCAGCCCGGAAATGGTCCTGGCTCGCAACCTCCTGCGCGATATCGAGTTGTTCCTGCCGCTGATGTTGCTCAGCCAGACGGGAGCGGGCGGGCTGACCGGGTGGCTGGCGCTGGTCTGGTTCCTGCTGTTCGCCCTGTTCCCCTTCTTCAACCGCGACCGGCTGCGCGCGGGCGATCTGATCGCGGGAACCTGGGTGCTCGAGGCGCCGCGGCACAAGCTGGCCGAGGCGATGTCGCTGGGCGAAAGCGCGGCGCGCGGCACCAGCGCCGCAACCGGGGCAACCTATCGCTTTGGCGAGGCGGAGCTGGCGATCTACGGCGAATACGAACTGCAAACGCTTGAGCGGGTGCTGCGCGAAAACCGTCCCGAGGCGATCGCCGCGGTGCACGAGGCGATCTGCCGCAAGATCGGCTGGGATCCTGGCGCGGGCGACGAGCGCGCTTTCCTCGATGCCTATTACACCCAGCTGCGCGCCCGGCTTGAGGCCGGGATGCGGATGGGACGGCGCAAGGCCGACAAGCATGACTGAGCGCTATTCCATCGTCGAGGACGATCTGACCGGGGCCGAAATCGCGGCACTGCTGGGCTATCATCTCTCCGAAATGCGCGCCTGGTCGCCGCCGGAAAGCGTCCACGCCATGCCGATCGAACGCCTGCGCGCGGCGGATGTCACCTTCTATTCGGCCTGGCAGGGTACGCGGCTGGCGGCCTGCGGTGCGATCAAGCAGCTCGATCCGAGCCACGGTGAGCTCAAATCGATGCGCGCCGATCCGGCCTTTCGCGGGCGCGGGGCGGGCAAGGCCATGCTGCATCATCTGATCGCGGTGGCCCGCGAACGCGGCTATGAGCGGCTCAGCCTTGAGACCGGGCGGCCCGAACCCTTCCTGCCGGCCCGGCGGCTCTACGAAAGCCACGGCTTTGTGGAATGCCCGCCCTTCGCCGATTATCGCGAAGATCCCTTCAGCATCTGCATGACCCTGGAACTATGACCGAGCCGATCCTGCGCCCCGCCACGCTTGCCGATGTGCCCGCGCTTTCGCGGCTGGCGATCGATGCCTTCAACGCCAAGTTCGCCCATCTTTATTCCGAACGGGACCTGACGGTCTTCCTGTCCGAGGCGCTGGAGGAAGGGCCAATCGCGGCGGAGCTGGCCAAGCCCAGCAACCTGATCCAGCTCGCCGAGGCGGAGGGCAAGCTGGTGGGCTATTGCAAGATCAGCCTGGTCTGCGGGTTCCCCGGGCACGCAAGGGGCCTGAAAGCGATGGAGCTCAAACAGCTCTATACCGCTGCCGGGGCCACTGGCATGGGAATTGGCAAGGTTCTGATGGACTGGGCGATGGGCCAGTTCACGGCGCGCGGGGCCGATGAGGTGCAGCTATCGGTCTATTCCGAAAACTTCGGCGCGCACCGTTTCTACGAGCGCTACGGCTTTGCCAAGGTGGCCGACATTACCTTCAAGGTCGGCGAACAGCTCGATCCGGAGTTCCTCTTCGCAAGGATGCTCTAGACGGCCTGCGCCGCCTCTCCATTTGCCCGGTGCGGCGCGCGGGCCTATAGCCACGCCCATGTCCATTCGCCCGTGGCGCGACATCGCGCGTCGTCAGTCCCGTCAGATCATGGTCGGCAGCGTGCCCGTCGGCGGCGATGCGCCGATCACGGTCCAGACCATGACCAATACGCTGACCAGCGATGCCGCGGCAACGATCGCCCAGATCCGCCGCTGCGAAGAGGCCGGGGCCGACCTGATCCGCGTCTCCTGCCCGGATGAGGCCAGCACCGCCGCGTTCCGCGAAATCGCCCGCGCGGCCAGCGTGCCGCTGATCGCCGACATCCATTTCCACTACAAGCGCGCGCTTGAGGCTGCCGACGCCGGGGCCGCCTGTCTGCGGATCAACCCCGGCAATATCGGGTCGAGCGAGCGGGTCGCCGAAGTGGTCCGCGCGGCCAAGGCCAACGGCTGCGCGATCCGCATCGGGGTCAACGCCGGGAGCCTCGAGAAGGATCTGCTCGAGAAATACGGCGAGCCCTGCCCCGAGGCGCTGGTCGAATCCGCGCTCGATCATATCAAGCTGCTGCAGGATCACGATTTCCACGAATACAAGGTGGCGGTGAAGGCCAGCGACGTGTTCCTGGCGGTGGCCGCCTACATGCAGCTGGCCGAGGCGGTCGATTGCCCCTTGCACCTGGGGATCACCGAGGCCGGGGGGCTGATCGGCGGCACGGTCAAATCGAGCATCGGCATCGGCAACTTGCTGTGGGCCGGGGTGGGCGATACGATCCGCGTCTCGCTTTCGGCCGAACCCGAAGAGGAAGTGCGGGTCGGCTACGAGATTCTCAAGGCCCTGGGCCTGCGCACCCGGGGGGTGCGGATCGTTTCTTGCCCCAGCTGCGCGCGCCAGGGCTTCGACGTGATCCGCACGGTCGAAAGGCTGGAGGGCGCGCTCAGCCACATCAAGACCCCGATGAGCCTTTCGGTGCTGGGCTGCGTGGTCAACGGCCCGGGCGAGGCGCGCGAAACCGATATCGGCATCACGGGCGGGGGCCAGGGCAAGCACATGGTCTATCTCTCGGGGGTGACCGATCACCACGTGCAGGATTCCGATATGATCGCCCACATCGTCACTCTGGTCGAGGCCAAGGCGGCCGAGATCGAGGCCGGGCGCGCGGTGAGCATGGACGCCGCGCACGGCAAGGCGGCCTGAGGTGCCCGTGTTGGCAAAGCGGTAACCCCCCGCTGCTACAAGCGCGGGCATGTACCGGTTGCTTGGCCTTGCCTTCAGCTTCATTGCCGCAATGGGCCTGCTCGCCTGGGCGGTGGCGCCGCGTGAGGAAGCCGGAGCCGGGGCCAAACAGCCCACGGCGGCGCAGACTTCCCCCGTGCCGCAGTTCAACGACGATCCGCGGGTCATGCGGCTCACGCGCGATTCCTCGGGCCAGTTCCACCTCACAGCGCAGGTCAACGGACAGGACATCCGCTTTCTGGTCGATACCGGCGCCGATCTGGTTGCCCTGACCGAGAGCGATGCCGAAGAACTGGGCTTCAACCTGCCCGAGGGCGATTTCCAGCCGATCATGCAGACCGCCTCGGGCGTGGGCTATGGCGCGCCAGTGATGATCGACGAGCTGACCCTGGGTGAGAGCTCCTACCGCGACGTGGAAGCCGTGGTGGTGCGCGATCTGGCGGTCAACCTGCTCGGCCAGTCGGTGTTGCGCCGTTTCGCCAGGGTCGAGCTAAAAGGCGATCAGCTGGTCATTCGCCACTGACAGGCGGCGCGCCCGGCGCTAAGCGCGGGCAATGACATCGCCGCACCGCGCTCTGCCGCCGCATCTGTTGTTGCTTGCCCTGGCGGTCACCGCGGTGTGGGGCTCCAATTTTGTCGTCATCAAGTTCGCGCTGGCGCATTTGCCGCCGCTGACCCTGGCGCTGCTGCGCTTTGCCCTGGCCTTCTTCCCGCTGGCGCTGTTCCTGCCGCGCCCGAAGGTGCCGTGGCGCAACCTTGCCGGTTACGGCGTGCTGATCGGGGCGGGGCAGTTCGGGCTGCTGTTCACCGCGATGCGCGCCGATATCACCCCGGGCCTCGCCAGCCTGGTGATCCAGAGCCAGGCCTTCTTCACCATCGCGCTCGCCGCCTGGCTGGGCGGAGAGCGCCCGGCACCCTACCAGATCGCGGGGCTGGTGCTGGCCAGCACCGGGATCGGCCTGATCGGCTTTCACACCGATGGCAGCGGCACCCCGCTGGGGCTGGGGCTGGTGCTGCTCGCGGCGGCGAGCTGGGCCGGGGGCAACATGGTCAACCGCGCCGCCGGGCCGGTCAACATGCTGGCCTATGTCGTCTGGTCGAGCCTGTTTGCCATCCCCCCGCTGCTGGTGCTGGCGCTGGCCACCGAAGGATGGCAGCGGATGGCCGCCGGGATCGCCGCGGCGGATTCGGTCACCTGGGGCGCGGTGCTGTGGCAATCGGTGGGCAACACCATGTTCGGCTATGGCGCCTGGGGCTGGCTGCTGGCCCGGCATCAGGCGGCCAGCGTTGCCCCGCTGGCGCTGCTGGTGCCGGTGTTCGGCCTTGGCACCTCGGCGCTGGTGCTGGGC
>JAKOWQ010000149.1 GCA_029781465.1 Pseudomonadota bacterium | reverse complement strand
CCCCAGCAGATATTCGGCGCGCGGATCACCGCGGTCGGCGGCGGAGCGCAGATAGGGCAGCGCCTGACCGCGCTCGCCGCGCTGGAACAGCAGCAGCCCGTAGTTGTCCGATGCCTGGAGGTGGCCCATGGCGGCGGCCTGGCCAAACAGCTTTTCGGCCTGGGGCAGATCCTGCTTGACCCCCTTGCCCAGCTTGTAGGCCTGGCCGAGGTTGAAGATTGCATCGGCGTCGCCGCGCGCGGCCTCGCCCTGCCATTGCTTGACTGCGGCGGCGTAATCGCCCCGGGTCCAGGCGTCGACCCCGGCCTTGGTATCGGCCAGTGAAGGCGTGGCCAGCGCGAACCCCAGCCCCACCAGCGAAAGCGCGATCAACCGATTGCGGCCCATATGAAAATTCCCGTCTTGAACCCCAAGGATTAAGCCCCGAGCGGTCGGCGATCGAACCGATCCGCTTACGGCGTGCCCTCGCTTGGTAAACTGCCATGGTGAACGCAAGGTTAGCAAAGGAAATCGCAAGGAATTTCGCGAATCCGCAGACCAGGCAAGGTGCGGCGTTAACCGAAAATTAGGAACGATCTGCGATCCCCCGGGGCAACTCATTTTGGGTTTGATGCAATATCTACAGGGGAACGAGCGTTGCGGGTACTGGCATTGGCATCGCAGAAGGGCGGATCGGGCAAGACTACTTTGTCCGGGCATCTCGCCGTACAGGCCCAGCGCGCTGGCGCGGGTCCGGTTGTGCTGATCGACATCGATCCGCAAGGATCGCTGGCCGACTGGTGGAATGAGCGCGAGGAGGAATTCCCCGCGTTTGCCCAGACCACCGTGGCCCGGCTGGCCACCGATCTGGCGGCGCTGCGCCAGCAGGGTTTCCGCCTGGCGGTGATCGATACGCCGCCCGCGATCACCATGGCGATCCAGTCGGTGATCTCGGTTGCCGAACTGATCGTCGTGCCGACGCGTCCCAGCCCGCACGACCTGCGCGCCGTGGGCGCCACGGTCGATCTGTGCGAACGCGCCGGCAAGCCGCTGATCTTCGTGGTCAATGCCGCCACACCCAAGGCCAAGATTACCTCGGAAGCCGCTGTCGCGCTGTCGCAGCACGGCACCGTTGCTCCGATTACCCTGCACCACCGCACCGATTTCGCCGCCTCGATGATCGATGGCCGTACGGTGATGGAGGTCGATCCCGGCGGGCGTTCGGCGGCCGAAATCGTTGCCCTGTGGAACTACATTTCCGACCGGCTCGAAAAGAACTTCCGCCGCACCGTGTTCGCGGCCCCCACCGGCGCCGCCGTGCTGCCGGGTGTCCACCGTCCGCAAGGCGGCTTCGGCCGCCGGGTCGCGGGGTCTTAAGGGGAAGCCGGGGGCATGAACGAACCCAAATCCTTTGCCTCGCTGGGTCCCAGCCTGCTCGCCCGCAAGGGCGGCGCCAAGCCCGCGATGCGTTCGCAGCTTTCGGCGGTGACGACGGTTGCCGAAGTTCCGCCGGTCCATCTGGTTGAGGAAGACCTCGGCTGGAACGACATGGGCCATGGCGAAGTGGTTCCGATCCACGGCGAGGCTGCCGAATTCGCTCAATCGGAACCTGCCATGCTGCCGGTGCCCATCGTGGTTCGCCAGCAACGCACGCTGACCCGCCAGGTCGAGCGCGAGCGCCGTTCGGCCCTGTCCGAAGGCCGCCGTGCCGCCTTTACCCTGCGGGTCGATCCGGATCGTCACCTCAAGCTGCGGCTGGCCTGCACGATCCGCAATCGCAGCGCCCAGCAGCTGGTTACCGAGGCGCTTGACCGCCTTCTCGCCGAATTGCCCGAAGTTGCCGACCTCGCCGCCCAGGTGGCGAAGAAGCAGACCAACTGACCGATTTCATTAAAGGGAGACTTCCCATGTTTGCCAAGCGCACCCCCCGCAAGCTCAAGAGCCTCGGCCTGCCGTTGGGTCTGGCTGGAGTGGCCGCCATCGCGCTGATGGCCGGAACCGGCGTTAGCACCACTGCCGGCGCCGCACCCAGCCCGGATCGCACCGCCGCCGAGGCGCAGGCTGCGCTGGCCAAGGGCAAGGTCGACAAGGCCATCTCGCTCGCCGAAGGCGTGGTTGCGTCCAACCCGCGCGAGGCCGCCTACCGCGCGCTTCTCGGCAATGCCTATCTGCGCGCGGGCCGGTTCGAATCCGCTTCGCAGGCATTCAACGATGCGATGAAGCTGGGTGACAATTCGACCCGCACCGCACTGGCGCTGTCGCTGGCCCAGATCGGCGCGGGGCGCAACCGCGACGCGGTGGCGATCCTGCAGGACTGGCGCGATGCGATTCCTGCCGCCGATCTCGGCCTGGCCCTGGCGCTGGCCGGCGAATCCGGGCGCGGCGTGGCGATCCTTTCCGACGCTCTGCGTGCGGGCGACAACTCGCCCAAGGTGCGCCAGAACCTGGCCTATGCCTTTGCACTCGACGGGCGCTGGCGCGAGGCCCGGCTGATGACCGAGCAGGATCTGCCTGCCGACAAGGTCGATGACCGGATCAGCAACTGGGCCCAGCTTGCCCGGCCCGAAGATACCCGCAAGCGCGTCGCCGCGCTGCTCAACGTTCCGGTGCGCGCCGATGCGGGCCAGCCGGCCGCGCTCGCGCTGGTCGAAAGCCAGGGTGCCGAACAGCTTGCCGTGGAAACCGCAGCCAGCGCCAGCCCCTATCCGGCCAGTGCAGAGCTGCCGCCGGTTGCGGCCACTGCCTATGCTCCAGCGCCGGTTCCGGCCTATGCACCTGCCCCGGCTCCGGCACCGGCTGAGCTTTCGCACTACACGCCGGTTTCGGCCTCGGTCAGCGTGGCTTCGGCCCGCCAGAGCCAGGTTCGGACTGCCCCGGCGGCCTACCATTCCGGCCAGTCGGCGTTCGTCTCGATCCCTGTGGTTCAGGATCTGCCCTCGGATTACAGCCCGGCTCGCGCCGCGAATGCCGCTGTTGCCGGACGCCCCAAGGGGATCCGTCCGCGCCAGCCGCGCAACATCGCCTATTCGCCGATGGGCGGTGGGACCCACATGGTTCAGCTTGGCTCGTTCCTGTCCGAACAGGGCGCTCGCCGCGCCTGGGGCATCTATGCGCGCCAGAACCCCGAGCTGAAGAAGTTCCGCATGAACATCAGCCAGGCAACGGTGCGCGGACGCCATTACTGGCGCGTCGCTGCAGCCGGCCTTGATGGCAACGGTGCCTCGGGGCTGTGCTCGTCGGTCAAGGGTCGGGGCGGGGCCTGCTTCGCCTATGCAGCCAGCCGTACGCTTCCCGGCCATACCGCAAACGCACCGATGCTGGCCCGGGCCAAGCCGGCCCCCAAGCCTGCCGCCCAACCGGCGAACCAGGCGATCAGCGGCCCGGCCAACGCCCGCCGTCACTAGGAATACTCTCTCCTGACCTTCATCGCCCCCTTCCGCCCTGGCGGGAGGGGGTCTTTCTTTGTCAGAGATCGACCGGCACACCGCCCTTGAACAGCGCGGTGACACGGCCCTGAACGCCTTGCCGATCGAACGGAGTGTTCCCGGCCGCGGCAGCCATCATCGCGCTATCGACAATCCACGGCCGTTCGGGATCGATCACCGCGATATCGGCCTCGCATCCGGTGGCAAGGTTTCCGGCATCGGCATCCAGCAGCCGGGCGGGATTTGTGGCCAGCAGTTCGAAGGCACGGGCCATCGCGATCACCCCGTCGCGGACCAGGCCCAGCGTCAGCGCAAGCAGGGTTTCGGCTCCGGCCATGCCCGGCTCGGCATCGGCGAATGGCAGGCGCTTATCTTCCGGGCCGCGCGGATCATGCCCGGAGGAGACGACATCGATCGTCCCGTCGGCCAAGGCGGCCAGCACCGCCTGGCGATCGGCTTCGGCCCGCAACGGCGGAGAAAGCCGTGTGAAGGTTCGAAAATCGCCGATCGCGACATCCGAAAGCATGAAATGGGCCGGGGTAATTCCCGCGGTCACCGCGACGCCGCGCGCCTTGGCCGCGCGGACCAGATCGAGCGCGGCAGCAGTAGTAACCTGCCGCAGATGAAGCCGCACCCCCGTCAGCTCAGCCAGCGCGATATCGCGCGCGGCGGCCAGCGCCTCGGCTTCGGCGGGGGCAGAAGGCAGGCCCAGCCGGGTCGCCATTTCGCCCGCGGTGGCGACCGCGCTGCCCGTCAGGGCGGCGTCCTCGGCATGGCTGACCACGACCAGCCCCAGCATCGCGCAATAGGACATCAGGCGGTACATCACCCCCGAATCCGCGATCCAGCGCCGCCCGGTCGCCACCGCGCGCGCGCCGGCCTCGCGCATCAGCGCCAGCTCGGCGAGCTCGCGCCCTTCAAGTCCTTTGGTTGCGGCGGCGAGCGGATGGACCCACAGATCGGGCTTGCCCGATTGCGCCGCAAACCGCACCGCCGATGGCGTATCGAGCACAACGCCCTGATCGGGCATCAGCGCCGCGCGGGTAATCCCGCCAAAGTGGAACGCGGGCTTGTCGATCGCGAAGACGCCCAGATCGACCAGCCCCGGCGCGATCAGCGCGCCTCGCGCGTCGACCACGCGGTCGCCCGGCTGCGCGGCCAGATCGGCACCCAAGGCGGTGATCCGATCGCCTTCGCAGCGGATTGCGCCCGCTACCGGCGCGGCGCCTGGCACGACCAGCAGGCCATTGACGATGGTGAGCGGGGCGAGCGGCTTCATGCCCAGCCCTCCACCTTGCGGCTTCGCCGGGTCAGCACGTCGAGACAAGCCATGCGGATCGCCACTCCCATCTCGACCTGGCGGGTGATCGCGCTGCGCCCGGCAAGGTCCGCCACGTTGCTGTCAATCTCGATCCCGCGGTTCATCGGCCCGGGATGCATCACCAGCGCATCGGGCTTGGCACGGGCCAGGCGGTCCAGCGTGAGGCCGTAGAGGTGGCGGTATTCGCGTGGGCTGGGGATGAACTGGCCGCTCATCCGCTCCTGCTGAAGCCGCAGCATCATCACCACATCGGCACCGTCCAGCGCAGCGTTGAAATCATGGAAGGGCGTAACTTTCAGGGCCTCGATATCGGCCGGCATCAGCGCCGGGGGTGCACAAACCCGCACTTCGGCGCCCAGCGTGGTCAGGCAATGAATGTTCGATCGGGCTACCCGGCTGTGCAGGATATCGCCGCAGATCGTCACTTTCAGCCCGGCGAAATCGCCCTTGGCATGGCGGATGGTCAGGGCATCGAGCAGGCCCTGGGTGGGATGCTCGTGCTGGCCGTCTCCGGCGTTGAGCACCGGGCAATCGACCTTGTCGGCGATCAGCCCGACCGCACCGGAGCTTTGGTGGCGGATCACGATCGCGTCGGCACGCATCGCGTTCAGCGTCATCGCCGTGTCGATCAGCGTTTCGCCCTTTTTCACGCTCGACTGCGCGGCGTGCATGTTGACCACGTCGGCCCCCAGCCGCTTGCCCGCGATCTCGAAGGACAGCAGCGTGCGGGTGCTGTTCTCGAAGAAGGCGTTGATGATGGTCAGCCCCGCTAGCCGGTCATCGCGCTTGTGCGGTTGCCGGTTGAGTTCGACCCATTGTTCCGCCTCATCGAGCAGAAACAGGATCTCCCACGGAGCAAGGCCGGCCAGCGCGATCAGGTCGCGGTGCGCGAAGGCAGCGGAGCCAGCCGGATAGCGGCCCGCGGCGGTTGGGTTCGACGATGTCATTGAAGACAGCGCCATAGCTGCCCCGGCCCGCCTGCTCAAGCGCTTAAAGCCGCCCGGCGGTGGACAATCGCTCCCGGTCGAAGCGGGGCTGGTGTTCGGGCCTGCCGGTCCCTATGTCTGGGCGAACCAAACATCAGGGAATTTCCATGCTTTTTGCCCGCAAGGTCTGGCACCTGCTTGTCGCGATCAAGGACGGCCTGGTGCTGCTGTTGCTGCTGCTGTTCTTCATGGCGCTCTATGCCGCGCTGACCGCACGGCCCAGCGCCGGGCTGGTGCGCGACGGCGCCCTGCTGCTCAAGCTCGACGGTGCGGTGGTCGAAGAACCGGCGGCGAGCGATCCGCTCGAAAACCTGCTCGCTGCGGAGGCGCCGACCAAGGAATATGCCGCCCGCGACGTGGTGCGCGCGCTTGAACTGGCCGCCAGCG
Organism: Pseudomonadota bacterium; assembly: GCA_029781465.1. Taxonomy (GTDB): domain Bacteria; phylum Pseudomonadota; class Alphaproteobacteria; order Sphingomonadales; family Sphingomonadaceae; genus Novosphingobium. The sequence goes on along the minus strand of JAKOWQ010000149.1, from coordinate 3,922 downwards.
ACGCACGGATCAAGGCGGTGGTGCTCGATCTCTCGCGCTTCACCGGCGGCGGGCTTGTCCACATGGAGGAAATCGCGGCCACGATCGACACTGTGCGCGCCGCAAAGAAGCCGGTGCTGACCTATGCCACCGCCTATGCCGACGATGGCGTCATGCTGGCGGCCCACGCCAGCGAAGCCTGGGTCGATCCGTTGGGCGGGGCTTTCGTGCTCGGACCGGGCGGCAACCGGCTCTACTATGGCGAGCTGCTCAACCGGCTCAAGATCAAGGCCCACGTGTTCCGCGTCGGAACCTACAAGGATTTCGTCGAACCTTATGTTGGCACCGGCCAGTCGGCTCCCTCGCGCGAGGCGCGTCAGGCGCTCTACGACGCGGTGTGGAGCAACTGGAAAGACAATGTCGCCAAGGCTCGGCCCAAGGCCAACCTGGCGCTGGTGACCAGCGATCCCGCTGGCTGGATCAAGGCTGCGGGGGGCGATGCCGCCAAGGCCGCGCAGAGCGCGGGGCTGATCGACAAGATCGGCGATGCGGTCGCATTCGGCGAAAGGGTGAGGGAACTGGCCGGAGAGGACGGCGCCGATCAGGCCCCGGGTGCCTATGCGCACTCGTCGATGGGCGCGCTGCTGGCAGCTCATCCGCGCTCCAGCGAGGGCAAGGCCGTGGCGGTGGTGACGGTCGCGGGCGAGATTGTCGACGGAAAGGCCGGTCCCGGCACGGCCGGCGGCGAGCGGATCGCGGCGCTGATCGACGATGCCAATGCCGATGATGCCCCGGCCCTGGTGCTGCGGGTCGATTCGCCGGGCGGTTCGGTGTTTGCCTCCGAACAGATCCGGCTGGCGCTGGAACGCTACAAGGCAAAGGGCCGGCCGGTGGTGGTTTCGATGGCCAATCTCGCAGCCAGCGGCGGCTATTGGGTTTCGACCCCGGCGCAGCGAATCTTTGCCGAACCCTCGACCATTACCGGTTCGATCGGGATATTCTCGATCATTCCCAGCTTTGAAGGAGCGCTGGCGAACTATGGCGTGACCAGCGACGGGGTGCGCACCACGCCGATCTCGGGCCAGCCCGATGTGCTGAGCGGCCTTTCCCCCGATGTCGAGGCCATGCTCCAGGCCAATACCGAGCACGGATATTCCCGCTTCCTCGATCTCGTTGCCAAATCCCGCGGCAAGACCACCGCACAGGTCGATGCGATTGCCCAGGGGCGCGTGTGGGACGGCGGCACCGCGCGTCAGAACGGGCTGGTCGATCAGTTCGGCGGGCTTGACGATGCCCTGGCCTATGCCGCCAAGGCCGCCAAGCTCGATACATGGCATGCCGATTTCTACGGAACCCCCGCACGGCCGCTTGCCTCGCTGATCGAGCGGCTGGGCGGCGATGAGGACGAAACCGGCAATGGCCCGGCGGCCAGCGATCTGGCCGCGCTGGCGGCCCGGCGGCAGCAGGGTTTGATCGACCGGGTTGCGGTTGATCTTACCCGTCTGCTCGGAACCCGCGGGGCGCAGGTCTACTGCCTCGAATGCCCGGTCCTGCCGGGCAGAGCCCACGGCGATGCGGGGCGAAAAGCCGGACTCGGCGCTTTCTTGTCGCACCTGCTTGGCGCCTAGCCCTATGGTGCTTGCCCTTTCGGATCGGGGCCACTAAGGGCCACCGCTTGATTCCGTGCATTGGCGCGTGCTGACGCAAAAAGGTACGGGCTTCGTCGGGCCGCGGGCGTGGCGGAACTGGTAGACGCGCTGGATTTAGGTTCCAGTATCGCAAGATGTGGGGGTTCGAGTCCCTTCGCCCGCACCAGTTCGCCCCAGGGGGCCGGTGCAACTGGAAGAATTCTGGAAGGCTTTTGTCGTGATGCAGATTGTCGAGACCACCAACGAGGGTTTGAAGCGCGCCTACAGCGTCAAGATCGCCGCCAAGGACATTGCCGCGCGGGTCGATGGCGAAGTGGCCAAGATCGCGCCGCAGGTGCGCATGCCGGGCTTCCGTCCGGGCAAGGTTCCGGCCAATCTGGTCAAGAAAATGCACGGCCCCGCGCTGCATCAGGAAGCGCTCAACACCACGGTGCGCGAAGCGCTCGACAAGGTGGTGGCCGACAACAAGCTGCGCCCCGCCACCCAGCCGCAGGTCGCGCTGGGCGAGGGCTATGAGGAAGGCAAGGACGCCGAGCTGACCGTCAGCCTGGAAGTGCTGCCGGTGATCGCCGCGCCCGCTCTCGATGGGCTCAAGCTGGAGAAGCTGGTGGTCGCGGTCAGCGAGGCCGAGGTCGACGAGCAGGTCGCCCGGCTCGCCAGCGGCGCCAAGAGCTTCACCGATGCCAAGAAGGGCAAGAAGGCCGAAAACGGCGACCAGCTGACGATCGATTTTGTCGGCAAGGTCGATGGCGTGGCCTTCGACGGCGGCACCGCCGAGGACGCCGCGCTCGAACTGGGTTCGGGCCGCTTCATCCCGGGTTTCGAGGAACAGCTGGTCGGCGCCAAGGCGGGTGATGAAAAGACCATCACCGTGACCTTCCCGGCCGATTACCCGGCTGACAACCTCAAGGGCAAGGAAGCCACCTTCGACGTTACGGTCAAGGCAGTGAAGGTGCCCGGCGAGGCCAAGATCGACGATGAATTCGCCAAGAACCTGGGCCTTGAAGGGCTGGATCAGCTCAAGGGTCTGCTGCGCGGCCAGCTTGAGCAGGAAAGCGCCGGGCTGACCCGCACCCAGATGAAGCGCTCGCTGCTCGATCTGCTCGCGGCGGGTCACGATTTTGACGTGCCGCCCTCGATGGTTGAAGCCGAATTTCAGCAGATCTGGGCCCAGCTGACCCAGGAAGCCACCCGCGAGGAAGATGCCGCCGCCGCCATGGCCGAGATCGAGGCCGAGAAGGACGATTACCGTGCGATCGCGGTGCGCCGCGTCCGCCTGGGCCTGCTACTGTCCGAGATCGGCCAGGCCAACGGGGTCGATGTCAGCGCCCAGGAAATGAACATGCTGGTGCAGCAGGCCGCGCAGCAGTATCGCCCCGAGGACCGTCAGCGCTTCGTCGAATACATCCAGCAGGAGCCGCTTGCCGCCGCGCAGCTGCGCGCGCCGCTGTATGAAGACAAGGTGGTCGATTTCCTGTTCGACAAGGCCGAGGTCACCGAACGCAACGTGAGCCGCGAGGAACTGCAGGCCGCGATCGAGGCCGAGGAAGCGGCGCCCGCCGCCGAAGCCAAGCCGGCCAAGAAGGCCGCCGCAAAGAAGGCTCCGGCCAAGAAGGCGGAAAAGGCCGAGGAAGCCCCCGCCGCTCCGGCCAAGAAGGCCGCACCCAAGAAGGCGCCCGCCGCCAAGGCTGAAAAGGCCGAAACCGCGCCGGCCAAGAAGGCCCCGGCGAAGAAGGCTGCCGCCAAAAAGGCCTGACCCGGCTCTTTCGCGGTTGCCGATACAGCAAGGCCCGGTGCGATACCCTCGCACCGGGCCTTGCGGTTTTCCGGCGCGGCGCGCCGATGGGCCGGATTACTTCACCTTGCAGGTGTTGATCCCGAGGATCGAATAGAGCGGGCAAGTGCCGACCAGACCGGTAAGCAGCGGCACAACGCCGATCCAGCCGAACGCGGTGGTGCCGTTGAGTGCCAGCCCGATCAGGACGATGCCGAGGAAAATGCGCAGAGCGCGATCGATAGTGCCTTCGTTGCGGGTCATGAGACTGTCCTCCTGCTTGCGAACGGGCTGACGCTGCCACATCGCCGGGGGCGTGTCTGTGACATTGTCACCGTCGGTCGAAATTATTCACCGGCATGGGCCAGCAAGGCAAGTCCGCTGTGATCGCGCAGTTCGATGTGGCCGCGCGCCAGTTCGATCAGTCCCTCGCGGGCAAAGGCACCCAGCTGACGGCTGACCACGGCACGCGCCGAACCGATCTCGGTCGCCAGCCGCTCATGGGTTGCACCTACCCTGT
>JAKOWQ010000140.1 GCA_029781465.1 Pseudomonadota bacterium | reverse complement strand
GCGGCAAAGATTCACCGATTCGCCAGCCGATTCTTCGGCCCGTTCAGGGTGGACAGGCGCGCGCTCGGACCCTCCGTTCTCGGAACAGGCAAGTTCATGCTGCGAAGGGGCTTGAACGGAAATGGAAGGCCACAAAACCAGCAGGTTTTGATGGTGGGCGCGACAGGGATTGAACCTGTGACCCCACCCGTGTGAAGGGTGTGCTCTACCGCTGAGCTACGCGCCCACTTCCGTTCGGAAGGCGGGCCATTAGTCGGCCCGGTGCGAATTGACAAGCGGGCAAAGCGACCTAGAGGCGCAATTCATGAGCGAAGAACAGACCAGCCCCGAGCAGACTTCCGGTCCCGACCTGCCGCCCGATCGCCTGGCGATCAGTCCGCGCAGCCCCTTTTTCGATCAGGACGTGCTGATGCGCGGCGTGGGCATCCGTTTCAAGGGAACGGTGCGCACCAATATCGAGGAATATTGCATTTCCGAGGGCTGGGTGCGGGTCCAGGCGGGCAAGACGATGGATCGCCACGGCCAGCCGCTGACGATCAAGCTGTCCGGCCCGGTCGAGGCCTGGTTCGAGGATCTGGGCGAAAACCCTCCCGTGGCCAAGGCCTGAGGGCGCGACTTACCTGACGGGCTATCCGCCCTACCAGCCCATCCGGGTCTTGATGAAGGCCCCGATCGGATCGTTTGCCGCCCATTCGCTTTCGCTCGCCCTGTTATCGGGGCGGGGCTTCAGCCGCTCGCCCTTCCTGGGCTTTGCCGGGTAGATGAAGCCGGTGATCGGCCAGCGCGATCCGCCGAGTGCCTGGATCGGCGCGTACCACACCCGCACCTGCGACCAGTCGTTGTCCGGCGAGACGTCGATTACCTTGACGTTGTCCTCGATCTGTCCGCGTCGGCCGTTGATCGGGCTCCAGTTGGCGTGGCGGATCAGGATGGTGCGCGAATCGACGATCTTGCTCACCGCCGCGACGTGGCCCAGCGTGGAATTGCCGTGGGGGGCGAAGGCCATCACCGCTCCCACTCTGGGCTTGTAGCCACGCGCGTAGCGCCCTTCGGCCTGGCCCCACCAGGTATGGGCGTCGCCATAGATCCCGATCCCGGTGACCTGACGGGCATAGGGCACGCATTGCAGATAGGGCGGCAAAGTGCTGCCGCCCGAATTCTCGACCGAGGCGCTCTCGTCGAAATCGAAACCGCGTGCGCCCGCGGGCATCGCCGCAGCCGCCGCCAAGGCGCCGAATGTCAGGAAAAATGCCGTCTTCATGGATCCGCAGATGCCAGAACAAGGTTAGCCCTCACCTGCCGTCCATGGTTAACACCGCGGCAAGAACTTGCCGCACCGCTTGCAAAAAGCTGCCGGTACGGTCAGGGCGATGCGATGCGCCTTCCCCAGGTCATCATCATCGGCCGTCCCAACGTCGGCAAGTCGACCCTGTTCAACCGGCTGGTCGGCAAGAAGCTTGCGCTGGTCGACGATCAGCCCGGCGTCACGCGCGATCGCCGCT
>JAKOWQ010000137.1 GCA_029781465.1 Pseudomonadota bacterium | reverse complement strand
CGACTACGATTTCACCTTCCCGACCATGGAGCGGGTGCAGATGACCCTGCCCTTCGTGGTGCTCAACCGCCGCAACGACGCTACGGTGCGGTTTGATGCCCCGGCCTTTACCGCCGCCAACAACGGCGGGATGAACGCGATGGGCGCAGGCATGGCGGCCGGGGATCCTGGCATGCAGGATATCCCCAATATGCCGCAGCTTGACGGGCATCTGGTGCTGACCACCGACGGCCAGATCCTCGCCAACAACACCGACGAAGGGCCGCAAAAGGATCCCGCCGGTCAGAAGCTCGAATGGCACGTCACCCCCCGAAGCGGTGCGGCCCCCACCGCGCTGATCAAGCTGGGGAGCTGAGAGGTCAGCGCCCCTCGCCATGAGCCACGAAGCTTCCCCCCTTGCCCTGCCCTTTCCGGCGATGCCCGCGATCGCCGGGGTCACGCTGCGCGTGGCGCGCGCCGGGTACAAGAATTGGGGGCGCTGCGATCTCACCTATGTCGAGCTGAGCCCGGGAACGGCCGTGGCGGGGGTATTCACCCGCAATGTCTGCTGTTCGTCAGAAGTCGAACTGGGGCGTGAGGCGGTGAAGCAGGGCCGGGCGCGGGCGCTGGTGGTCAATGCCGGCAATTCCAACGCCTTTACCGGTTATCGCGGGCGCGAGGCGGTCGAGCAGATCATGGAGCAGGTGGCCGGTCACCTTGAATGCCCGATGGACGAGGTGTTCGTATCCTCGACCGGGGTGATCGGCGTCCCCCTGCCCAAGGACAAAGCCCGCGCCGGGATCGAGGCCGCGCTACGCGCCGAGCCGTGCGGCTGGGAAGAGGCCGCCAATACCATCGGCACCACCGATACCTTCGCCAAGGGGGCCTGGGCGCAGGCGATTGTCGACGGCAAGACCGTGACCCTGGCCGCGATCATCAAGGGCAGCGGAATGATCGCGCCCGACATGGCGACCATGCTGGGCTATATCTTCACCGATTGTGCGATCGAACCGGAGTTCCTCCAGCAACTGCTGAGCGCGGCCAACCAGCGCAGTTTCAGCTGCATAACGGTCGATTCCGACACCTCGACCAGCGATACAGTGCTGGCCTTTGCCACTGGCAAGGCCGCCAATGGGCCGCTCGGCTCCTTTGAAGACGCCGGTGCCGATGCCTTTGCCGC
>JAKOWQ010000077.1 GCA_029781465.1 Pseudomonadota bacterium | reverse complement strand
CCGGACACCGGCTGCTCGGGCGCTACCGGGATGAGCGCGGCAATCAGGTCGATGTGTTCTTCGCGCTCTATGCCGGGCAAGGCGAAGGCCGCGAGGCAGGGGGATTTGGGGAAGGTGCGCTGATGCCGGGGACCGAATGGAACTGGGCCAGTCCCGGACCGGACATGCCGCCTGCCAAGTCCGAGCGGCTGCGCTGGGGGCGCTCGGTCGAGCGGATCGCGCTGACCTATTACCGCACCGGCGATCTGCTTTCGGGCAGCAATGCGCGGCTGAAGCTCGCCAACATCGCCGACCGGGTGCAGCTGCGCGCCCGGCCCACCGCGATGCTGATCCTTTCCGCCGAACAGCGACCCGGTTACCCCGCGCCGCAAGCGCTGCAATCGTTCATCACGGCCGCGGGTAATCCCGGAGCGTGGATGGACCGCATCGCGGCAGCGCGCTAGGGGCGGCGACATATGTGCGGCATTGCGGGCCTGTTCCACCTTTCAACGCCCAAGCCGGTCGATCCTGCCCGGGTCGAGCGGATGTGCGACGCCATGGCCCATCGCGGACCGGACGGGCACGGCATCTGGACGGCGCCGGGGGTAGGGCTGGGGCATCGCCGTCTTTCGATCATCGACGTTGCAGGATCGCCGCAGCCGATGGCATCGAGCGACGGGCGCGCGATGCTGGTCTTCAACGGCGAGATCTACAATTACCGTGAACTGCGCGAGGAACTGCGCGGGCTTGGTGCGCGGTTCCATACCGATGGCGACAGCGAGGTGATCCTGGCGGCCTGGCAGCGCTGGGGCCCCGATTGTCTGCTGCGCCTGCACGGCATGTTCGCCTTCGCGATCTACGATTGCGAGGCGCGCAGCCTGTTCCTGGCGCGTGACCGGTTGGGGGTGAAGCCGCTGTTCTATGCGCCCCTTTCAGATGGCAGCCTTGCCTTTGCCTCCGAACTCAAGGGACTTGCCGCGCACCCGCTGCTGCGGCGCGAGGCCGATCCGCTGGCGGTGGAGGACTATCTGGCCTGGGGCTATGTCCCCGATCACCGCTCAATCCTTGCCGGGGTCCACAAGCTTCCCGCCGGTCACTCCCTGATGCTGCGTCACGATGCGCCATTGCCCGCGCCGCGCCAGTGGTGGGACGTCTCTTTCGCCGAACGGCGCAAGGGCCGCGCCGCCGACCTCGAGGCCGAGCTTCTGCATCTGCTGCGCCAGGCGGTGCGATCGCGCATGGTGGCCGATGTTCCGCTGGGGGCCTTCCTTTCCGGCGGGGTCGATAGCTCAAGCGTCGTCGCACTGATGGCCGAGGCAAGCAGCGGTCCGGTCAAGACCTGTTCGATCGGGTTCAATGTCGCCGCGCTGGACGAGACATCCTTTGCCGCGCAGGTGGCCGAGCGCTTCGCCACCGAACATCGCAGCCGCATGGTCTCGCCCGATGATTTCGGGGCTGCCGATGCGATCGCCGCCATGTTCGACGAGCCCTTCGCCGATGCCTCCGCGCTGCCGACGTGGCGGGTCTGCCAGCTGGCGCGGGAGAATGTCACCGTCGCGCTTTCGGGCGACGGCGCCGACGAGGCCTTTGCCGGATACCGCCGCCATCGTTTCCAGCATGGCGAGGACCGGCTGCGCGCGTTTGTGCCGCAAGCTCTGCGCGGACCGTTGTTCGGAACACTGGGGGCGATCTATCCCAAGGCCGATTGGGCGCCGCGGCCGCTGCGTGCCAAGGCGACGTTGCTGGCGCTCGCCGCCAGCAGCGAAGCGGGCTATGCCCGGGCGATCGGGATAACGCCGCCGGAACTGCGCGAAAAGCTCTACACGCCCGGTTTTCTCCGCTTGAGGGGGGATTACCGCGCCGAACAGCCGTTTGAGGCGATGATGCGCGCCGCGCCCGCCCGTTCGGGGCTGGACCGGGCGCAATATGCCGATCTGCGCTTCGGGCTGCCAGGTGACATCCTGACCAAGGTCGACCGCACCAGTATGGCGGTGAGCCTCGAAGCGCGCGAGCCGCTGCTCGATCACCGTTTGATCGAATTTGCCGCTAGCCTGCCAGAATCGATGCGCCTGCGGCGAGGTGAGGGCAAGTGGTTGATGAAAAAGGCAATGCGGCGCTATCTGCCGGATCCTGTCCTCTTTCGGCAGAAGCAAGGCTTTGTCACTCCGATCGCGCAGTGGTTCCGCGGGCCGCTGGCAGGAGAGGCGCGCGCCATCGCCACAAGCGCGGCGCTGGCCCGTACCGAATGGTTCGATTCCAGACGGCTGGCTACGCTGGGCGAAGAGCATATTTCCGGCCGCGCAGACCATTCCCGTCTGCTTTGGCAACTGTTGATGCTGGATAAGTCATTGGTGGGCATGGGAATTGCCTGAAGCAACAAATCTCGCAGAAATCCGCGGTACTGCGGGGCGACCACGGATCAGGCTTTAAGCATCCTTAACCATCGCGGTGCTAGGGCCGGTGGGTAACGAAGCCACAACCGGCGGGTCAATGCGCGCATTTTTGAAGTCTCCACTGTTTGTGACCCTGGCCATCGTGTCGCTGGGTGTTTTCACGCAGTCGCTGCAATTCTTCGAGCATGTCTACTGGAACGTGTGGTTCAAGAACCGCGCGCATATCGAACAAACCGACGCGGTCGTGGTTTCGCTCGACAACGGGCTGCCAATCAGTTCGAGTTCGGTCGCAAGTTCCGGAGGAAAGCAGGCTGAACTGCTGGATCGGCTCGCAGGGATGGGGGCCCGGACGGTCTTCATCGATTATCCGCAATCGTCGGGCGAGCATGACCTTGGCGAGGAAGCACTGAAGGCTGCATTGAAGCGCAACAGTACCCGAACCATTGTTGTTCGGCGAAGCAGCGTTAAGAGCGGTCTGAACCGTTCTGAACCGGAAGAGGTATCATTCAAGCTTCCTGAAGGCGTTCGCGAAGCGGTCTCCGCATGGAATGTCAACTTTATTGGCTATGCGGTCGATACAAGGCGCGCGATGACCGTCGACAAGGTATGGGTGCCATCGGTCGCCTCGACCCAGGATCGCGGTGAAAGCCAAGGCGACCTGATATTTCCGGAATTCTCGCTGCGTCTCGACAGCATACCGATCGTCGATGCCCGGTCCGTCTTGCAGGGAAGAATGCCGGCCGACGCGTTCAGCGGCAAACTCGTTTTCGTGACGATGACGAACCCCCAGCTTGACAGCGCTTTGGGCTATTATGGCCACGGCGCTCAGAAGGTTCCGGCGGCGCTGGTCGACTACTCTGGAATTCGTGGTTCGGCGCGCGGTGATGCGAATGTTCTGGGCTGGGTCCCCTTGCTGTTGGCGTTCGCCGCCACGATCATTGCCGGAAGCAAAGCGCGCCGTAGGTCGGTTAAGCTGTTCGTCTATCTTGCCGGCACGGCGATGGTCCTGGTCGTTCCGGGGATCATTCGCGAATTTGGCTATTTTCTGACTGTTGGTCCAAGTCTGGTGGCAATGCTGATCTATGCACCGCTACGCAGCTCGCAGAAGTGGCGCAGCCGGGTGCAAATGACCAGCAGCGCGTCGGGGCTTCCGAACATTACGGCGATGGCAGCAGAAGGCGTCGACCGTACCTTTGACGTGATCGCGGTTTCGGTCAGCCAGTACGAGCAGATGCTTGCCAGCCTTCCGCGCGAACTTCATGGGGAATGCGCACGGCAGATTGCGCGCCGAATAGGTCTCGGCTCTGGCGATCGGCAAGTCTACGACAATGACAACGGCCACTTCGTCTGGCTGGAAAACTCCAAGACGCTCGATGGCCTGATCGAACACCTTGAAGGCTTGCGCGCGCTGTTTTCCTCGCCGCTGGTGATCGGTGGTCACGTGCTCGATACGACGGTTCACTTCGGGGTCGATCGCAACATCGATTCCAAGCCGATGAGCCGGATCCAGTCTGCACTGGCCAGCGCCAACGAAGCGCAGAGCAAAGGCAAGCTCTACGAGGAGTTTGGCGAGCAGCGGCTGGCGCAGTCCCCTTGGGAGCTATCGCTTCATGCGCGGATCGACGAAGGGCTGCGCAACGGAGACATCTGGCTGGCCCTGCAGCCGCAATACGATTTCCGCCACAACCGGATTTCCGGCGCTGAAGCCTTGATCCGCTGGACCGATCCGGAGCGCGGGGTGATTCCGCCCGATGCCTTCATCCTGCAGGCCGAGCGCGCGGGACGGATCGAGGCAATCACCTATTGGGTGCTTGAGCGGTCGATCAGGATGCTCGATCAGCTCAACGCGGTTGCCGCACCGTTTCAGATCAGCGTCAATCTGTCGGCGCGAATGGTCGATCATCCGGGGCTGGTTCACCGCATTGCCGACATCGTGAGAGAAACGGGCCTCAAGGATTGCTCGCGGATCACATTCGAGGTGACCGAAACGTTTTCCATGGCCAATCGCGACCAGGCCAAGATCAACCTCGCGGCGCTGCGCACCATGGGGTTCCGCCTTTCGATCGATGATTTCGGCACCGGCCAGGCAAGTCTCGCCTATCTTGCGGAAATTCCCAGTGACGAGATCAAGCTGGATCGGCGTTTCATTCGGTCGATCACGCTGGATCACCGCGATCAACTGATCGTCGAGAGTGTGATTGGTCTGGCCCATTCGCTTGGCCAGGAAGTCGTGGCCGAAGGGATCGAGGACATCGTAACGCTCGAAGCCTTGCGCAAACTCGGCTGCGACCTTGCCCAAGGCTATCATATCGGCAGGCCGATGAAGTTGCCGGAATTACTGGAGCTTGTCGATTTGTCCCAGGCTGGAACAGCCGGAGGAGCGCAGGCTAACGTATAGATCTTGTTAACCATAACGTTTCCGGTTAAGGAGTGGTTTCCAACACTTGAAGGGAAACCACCATGTTTTCGCGTCTCTGGGAATACCTCGTTCATTGATTTCAAGGGGATAGGTCGAATTTCGACCTCGCCCCTTGCAATCTAGACAGGGTCCGAATCGCTTCCGCGTACGGGGGTGTGGCCTGTTGGAATCATGAAGGGCTCGCCGGTTTGGCGAGCCTTTTCGATTCCGGGACGAAGGGTTTGAGGGGCGCCGACTGGAATTCGACCAGCCGTGGCGTGGATGCGAGGAGTTTCGACCGAATCAGCAATGTGATGTTGTAACATCATCATTCGGTGGCTAAGGGCAACCCATCGTGATTCTCACAGCGTTTCGATGCGCGTTCCCGAACGGATTCCTGATGAAGACCAGATATCTTGCCAGCTCGTGCCTGATAGTTCTCGCCGCAACGGCGGCAATTCCCGCCCAGGCCCAGGACGCCACCGCAGGCCAGG
>JAKOWQ010000071.1 GCA_029781465.1 Pseudomonadota bacterium | reverse complement strand
GCTGGCCTTCGGCTTCACCCGCGCCGAAGTGGACGAGCAGCTTGCCAATATCCGCGGCGATCTGCGCGATGCCGCGGCTGGCGAGGCGACCCGCAGTAACCGCGCACTCTACAACGCCGCGCACGGGCTGATCGCCGACCGCGCGGTACCCGATCTGCCCAGCCGGGTGCTGGGCCGGTTTGAGGCTTTCGTGCCCGAAGTCACCCCCGAGGCGGTTCTTGCCGCGCTGAAGCGCGAGGCGATCCCGCTCGATGCGCCGCTGCTGCGCTTTCAGGGCCGCACCCCGCCCGCGGGGGGCGAGGCCGGGCTGCGCGCGGCCTGGGCCGAGGTGACGCGCACCGCGATCAAGCCGCGCGCGGCAAGCGCTGCCGCCAGCTTCGGCTATACCGATTTCGGCCCCGCCGGTCAGGTGGTAAGCGACAGCCGCGATCCCGCGCTGGGCATCCGCCAGCTGCGTTTCGCCAACAACGTCCGCCTCAACCTCAAGCGCACCCAGCTCAAGCAGGACGAAGTGCTGGTTCAGGTCTCGCTCGATGGCGGGGCGATGCTGGCGACGCGCGGCAACCCGCTGGCGGTGCAGATGGTCTCGCTGGGCAGTTCCTCCACCTTCACGCTGGGCGGCACGGGCAAGCACAGCAAGGACGAGCTCGATACCCTTCTGGCCGGGCGCACCGCTTCGGCAGCGGTCAGTGCCACGCCAGAAACCTTTGTGGTCATCGCCCGAACCAGCCCGCGCGATCTCGAAATTCAGCTCCAGCTGGCCGCCGCGCAGCTGACCGATCCCGGCTATCGCCCTGAAGGCCAGGTGATCTTCCTGCAGAACATCAACAACATGTTCGCCGCGCTGCGGGCCACGCCGGGTTCAGCGCTGGCGGCCGATCAGGGCGCGATCCTGTCGGATGGCGATCCGCGCTTCAGCCTGGGCAAGGTCGAGGACTATCGCAAGTTGACCTTCGCCAAGCTCAAGGCCGATCTGGCCGACCGGCTGGCGCACGGCGCGATCGAGATCGGGATCGTTGGCGATTTCGACGAAGACGCCGCGATCGCGCTGGTCGCCAGGACTTTTGGCGCGCTGCCCGCGCGCGAGGCCGATTTCCGCCCCTATGCCGAACAGCGCCAGCGCGGCTTCACCGCCGACCGCAGCCCCCACACTCTGACCCACACCGGCGCTAGGGATCAGGCGCTGGTGACCATGACCTGGCCGACCCGCGACGGCGAAGACCCGGTGGCCGAGATGCAGCTAGGGCTGCTTCAGCGGGTGGTGCAGGTGGAGCTTACCGACACCCTGCGCGAGGCGCTGGGCAAGGCCTATTCCCCCGGCGCGCGCAGCGATCCCTCGCGCACCTGGCGCGGCTACGGCACCTTCGCAATCAACGCCGCGGTCGACGTCGCACAGGTGCCGGCCACGCGCGCGGCGATGCGCGAGACCATCGCCGGGCTGCGCCAGGCCCCGGTCAGCCAGGACGTGCTGCTGCGCGCGCGCGCACCGCTGCTCGAAGGTTATGACAACATGCTCAAGACCAACGGCGGCTGGCTAGGCCTGGTCGACCGCGCCCAGACCGAGCCCGACCGGATCGAGCGCTATCTCAAGGGCCGCGAACGGCTGGAAGCAATCCGGCCCGAAGACCTTTCGGCGCTGGCCGCGCGCTACCTGACCGGGGACGGGGCAGTGGAAATCACCGTCCTGCCACAAGGGGTGGAAGTGCCCGGCGATCAGGCAACCGTATCCCGGTAGCGCCGCACCGCCACTGTCCCCAGCACAACCAGCATCAGCAACAGAACCCCGGTTTCGGGCAGGGTGTGGCGCCAGTCCCAGCCCTTGAGCATGATCCCGCGCACCAGCCGAATGTAGTGCGTGGGCGGCAGGATTTCGGCGATCCACTGCACCACCACCGGCATGCCGCGATAGGGAAAGGCGAAGCCCGAAAGCAGGATCGAGGGCATCAGATAGAACATGCTCATTTGCATCGACTGAACCTGGCTCTTGACCAGGGTCGACATGGTGAAGCCCAGCGCCAGGCAGACCACGGTGAAAAGCAGCGTGACCGAAAGCAGCAGAGGCAAGGAGCCCATGAACGGTACTTTGAAAACCAGCGCCGCCGCCGCCAGCACAACCAGCACCTGCACCAACCCGAGCACGAAATAGGGCACGATCTTGCCCACCATCACCTCGATCGGGCGCAAGGGAGTGGCGAGCAGGTTTTCCATCGTCCCCTGTTCCACCTCGCGGCTGACCGACATCGCGGTGAGCGCGACCATGGTCATCGAGAGGATGATCGCCAGCAGCCCCGGCACGGTGTTATGGCTGGTGATCCCTTCCGGATTATAGCTGCGGTGCAGTACCAGATCGACCGGCGCGCTACCCTGCTTACGCGCCGAGAGCGGGCCGACCAGTTGCTGCGCCATCGCCGTATCGACCGCCGCCTGCACCGCCGCCACCGCCGGTCCGGTCGAGGCGGGATCGGTGGCATCGACAGTCAGCAGCAGCTGCGGACGCTGCCCGCGCACCAGCGCGCGCCCGAAATCGGGTGGCAGGGTCAGCAGGAACTGCGCCTCGCCATCGGCGATCAGCCGATCACCCTCGCCGCTGCCGCCCTTTAGCTCGATCACGTCGAAATAGGAGGTGTTGCGCAGCGAGGCGACGATCTGGCGCGAGAACGTCGACTGATCGTTGGCCTCTACCGCCAGCGGAAGGTGGCGCGGATCGTTGTTGATCGCAAAGCCGAAGATCATCAGCTGGATGATCGGAAAGAACAGCATCATCGCGATCGTGCCCGGATCGCGGGCCATCTGCCGCGATTCCTTGAAGATCATTGCACCGATCCGTTCCCACATCAGGCCTGCTCCAGCACGGAATGGTCGGGGGCGAATTTCATCAGGTGGATGAAGACGTCCTCCAGCGTCGGCTCGGTCTCGGTGAAGCGGATGCGGTCGGCCCAGGGCCGTACCGCTTCGTTGAGCGCTGCCTTGTCCGGCCCGCAGACATGCAGCGTGGTGCCAAATGGAGCCGCCATGTCGACCCCGGGACGCTGCTCGATTTCTGCTGCCAGCCGATCGGCATCGGGGCCTTCGCCCGAAAGCGCGTGCAACCCCGAACCGGCGATCACCTCGTCGGTGGTGCCGCGTGCCAGCATCACCCCATAGGCGACATAGGCGATCTCGTGGCAGCGCTCGGCCTCGTCCATGTAATGGGTCGAGACCAGCACGGTCATCCCGTCTTCGCGGGCCAGGGCATGGATCTGGTCCCAGAACTCGCGCCGGGCCTGGGGATCGACCCCGGCAGTCGGCTCATCGAGCAGCAGGATGCGCGGCTCGTGCAGGACCGCGGCGGCCAGCGCCAGGCGCTGCTTCCACCCGCCCGAGAGCTTCTCTGCAACCTGATCCGCACGACTGGTCAGCCCCAGCTTTTCCAAAGCCTCGTCAACGCGCCGATCGCGCCGGTCGAGGCGATAGACCCGGGCGATGAATTCCAGATTCTCGCGGATCGTCAGATCGCCGAACAGGCCGAACTTCTGCGTCATGTAGCCGATCTGCTGCTTGATCTTGTGGCGCTGGGTGCGAAGATCGAGCCCCAGCACCTCGCCCTCCCCGGCATCGGGGATCAGCAGCCCGCAGATCATCCGCAGCGTGGTGGTCTTGCCCGAACCGTTGGGACCAAGGAACCCGCAGATCCGCCCCGGCTGGACGGTCAGCTCGATATTGTCGACCACGGTGCGCGCGCCGAACCGCTTGGTCAGGCCGCTGACGTGGATCGCCGGAGCCTGGCTCATTGCGGCACAACCTCGACTGGCAGACCCGGCGGCAACGGCTTGTCCGATGCCGGCAGCAGGGCTTCAACCAGTACCACCAGCTTGGCCCGGGCGTGTTCGGAATAGATCACCGGCGGGGTGAATTCGACTCGCGGCGAGATGTAGCTGATCTTGGCTTTCAGGCCTTCGGAGCAGCCATCGCAAGAAAAGCGCACGCTTGATCCCAGCTTGAGCCCAGCGACCCGGTCCTGAGGAACATAGAAGCGCAGCTTGCGGCGATCGTCGGGCAACACCGAAACCACCGGAGAATTGGCCGGAACCCATTCGCCGGGGTTGTAATAGGTCTGCTCCACCACCCCGCGCGATGGCGAAACCGGGGCGATCTCGCGCCTGGTCTGGCGCCGCGCGCGTAGGCTCGCTTCGGCGCCGACAATCTGGGCCTGAGCCTGGGCGATCTGGCTCGACCGGCCAGCGCTCAGCTCGCCCGAGCGGATCTGCGCACGGGTCTGGGCAAGGCTGGCCGAAGCCCCGTCGCGCGCCGCGCGCGCGGCATCGAGCTGCGACCGACTGGCAAAGCCCTTGGCCGCCAGCGCAGCGATCCGGTCAAAATCCTGCTGCGCCTTGGTCAGCTGGGCAGCGGCAGCAGCCTGTGCCGCGCGCGACACGTCAAGCTCTGCCTGGCGCTGGCGGGCCGAGGAAAGATCGGATGCCTGCGCGCGTGCCGCCGCAACCTGCGCTTCGGCCTCGGCGGCCTGGGCATCGGTGGATTCCGGATCGAGCGAGAACAGTTCTGCCCCCGCCGCCACTTGCTGCCCGCGTTCTACCGGCCTCGCCGCCAGTCGGCCCGACACGGGCGCCGCAACATACATTGTCTCCGCTTCGACATAGCCCAGCCAGTTGGCATCGGGATTGGGCCGCGAGACATACCAGCCCAGCCCCCCGATCACGGCGATCAGCGCAACGCCGATCAATGGTTTGGGCACCGAAATCATGCTGCATCCTTTCGCACCAGCAATCCGCAAAGAAGGGTATCGGCATGGGCCTGGGCCATGGCCGAGGGTTCGATCGGCTCGGCGCCGACCGGCTCAAAGGTCGTCTTCCAGATCGCCGCCAGCAGGATCCCGCCAACGATCGTGCGGGTGGCCTGGGGCAGATCGGCGCAGACCAGTTCCCCGCGCCCGATCCCATGCCGGATGATCCGTTCGAGGATGCCCAGCCCTCGCCCGATCACATGCCGGTGATAGAATGCGGCCAGCTCGGGGAAATTCGCGCCTTCGCCAATGATCACGCGCGGTACGAAAGCCATCTGTGGATCGGTCAGCCTTTCAGCCATGAAGGCGATGAAGTTCCGCAGGATCAGCTCGGCGGAGAGGTCGCCGAAATCGGCGGGTGCGGCCTGGGGCAGCATGGTTTCGATCAATTCGCTGACCAGCGCCTGGAACAGCGCATCCTTGGAAGGAAATTCGAGGTAGAGCGCGGCCTTGGATATGCCTACCGCGCGCGCGATATCGTCCATCCGCGCCCCGGCAAATCCGCGCGCGTTGAAGGTATCGCGCGCTGCATCGAGGATATCCGCGCGCCGGTTAAGAGGCTTGGGCCGGGCCATATGCCAGATTAATAACTGACTGGTCAGTTATTCACAAGTGCGCGATTTTCTCCGGCTTGCCTGGTCTGAGCGGTCGCCGAGGGTGGTTGCCGAACGACCTGTATTTCAACCCCAAGCTTGCCCTCACCCGCCGCAGAGGCGGAGGAGCGGAGGCTGGAGCGGGCGGAGATGCCGTCCTGCTTGAGTCGGGAAACCACGAAATCCGCGCAGCTCTGGGCCTGGGCAATCTCCCCCGCGCTGCGGTTGGCGCCGGCGTATCCATTTACCGCAACGCCCTGCGCGGCCCAGCGACCGATCGCCCAGAGCGCATCGTCAAGCGCCGGGCCGCCGGTGCAAAGGTCATCGGCGATGGTCAGAGGAACCACCAGCCGATCCCGGACTGGCGGCAGTATCCGCACTTTCCAGCCTCCCGCAACCGCGTCGGCCTGGGTTTCAAGCTTGCGATAGTCGGCAAGGGTCCAGCCTTGCGCCGCAAAGGGCACCACCTGGACCGAACGTTCGCCCCGGTTCACCCACAGCGCCTGGGTGGGCAGGCCGATCGTCGCCCGGATCGCGCCAAGCGGGGGAACATCCCCCGCGATCCCCGCCGCCGAGCGCTGCACGGCGGCATCGACGATCGCCCGGGTGCGCGAATCGATGTCGGTGGCGAGGACCTGCTGGAGATTGAGCTCGGTCTTCCTTCCCAGGCTGGCCTCCAGCTCACGCGTAATGCGCGAATCGGCATCGGCGCTGTATTGGCCCGAAATCACTACCGCATCGATCCCAACCACCCCGCGCAGCGGCCAGTCGACATCAAGCTGCGCGATGGCGGTGCCCTTTACGCCAAGCTGCTGCTCGATTACCCGGCGCACCTCGGCCCTCGCCTGGGATTCCGCCCGGACGCGGTAGAGCGTGACCGCAAGCGGGGTTGCCAGCACCAGGAAGGCCGCAATTCCCCCGATCACATGGCGCGGCGTGATTTCCACCCGGGCCAGCGGCCGAGCCGCGCCGCTGAGCCGGGCTATCAGCGCAAAGGAAAAAGCGATTGCCGCCAGGTTGGTCAGAAACAGCAGAAAAGCCCCTGCGGCGAAGGACAAACTGAAGACGCCCAGGCCATAGCCGACCGTGGCCAGCGGCGGCATCAGCGCGGTTGCGATCGCCACCCCGATGGCAGTGGCTCCCTTCTGCTGGACGGTGGCATAGGCACCCGCCATTCCCGAAAGGATCGCGATCGCAAGATCGAGCAGGGTGGGCGCGGTCCGGGCGATGATTTCAGGCGTGGCGTTGCGGATCGGGGAGAGCCAGGTCAGCAACATTCCGGTGAGCACGCCGATCGCCGCACCCAGCGCGATCACCCGCATCGCCGCCCTGATCTGCTTGCCATCGATCGAGGCGAAACCGAAGCCCAGCGAGGCGATCGGCCCCATCAGCGGCGAAATCAGCATTGCCCCGATCACCACCGCGGTGGAGGACTGGAGCAGGCCAAGCGTCGCGATCCCGCCCGATAGCGCGCACATCAGCATATAGGCCTTGGTCAGCTCGCCCTCGTCGCGAACCGATCGGCGCAGCGCGCTTCCGGCATCCCCGTGCAGGTCAGGGAACAGCCCGGTCTTGTCGATTTGTGCCCGAAACCGGGAAATCGCCGGATTGGCCCAGACACGGACCCGCGAAGCGGACCGCTGAAGCGCCGCTCCCAATCGGCTGCGCGGTGCGGGATCGTGTGCGGTCATGGCATGGGCTTAGCAAGGTCCGGATCGCGTCGGCAAGGACCGGACAAAGAAAGGGCGGGCAGCCGAAGCCACCCGCCCCAAGTACGGCAGGGAGGTATGCCGAACCTAGAAGTTGATCGTCGCGTCGAAACCGAAGGTGCGCGGCGGATTGAAGTTGGCGTAGGAACCCAGCACCTTGTCGTTCGCGTTCGAGCGGCGGTAAATGTGGGTCTCGTTGAGCAGGTTGCGGCTCCACACTGACAGCGTCAGCTTGTTGCGATCGCCGCCCAGCGGAATGTCCGCCACCGCCAGACGCGCATTGACGATGAAGCTGTCATCGGTTTTCACGTCCTCGTTCTGGAACGAATAGACCTCGCTGGCGTAGTTGGCGTCGATGTGGAACTTCACCTTGGCGTCGTCGCTGCCGAAGGGGATCTCGTAATCGATGTAGCCCGACGCGGCGTGCTTCGGCGTGAATACCACGAACACCTTGGTATAGACCGGGGTGGTCGGCGTGCTGAGGAACGGGTTGAGCGTCGCGGGCACGTCGGTGAAGGTATAGGCATAGGCCCCGCCCAGCGTCAGGTTCTCGGTCGGGCGCATGGTCAGTTCGGCCTCGAACCCGCGGATCTTCGACTTGCCCGGGGCGTTCGCGGTTTCCTCGGTGTGGAGGTTGAAGGTCGCGCTCGACGGGTTTGTGTCGACATTGTCGAAATCGATCTGGGTGCCGGTACGGTCCATGATGTAGCCCGCCAGGTTCAGGCGCACGCGGCGATCGAACAGATCGAGCTTGGCGCCGGCTTCCCAGGCCTTCACTTCCTCGGGATCGAACGGAGCAAAGGTCTGCGAACGGCTGTTGGCACCGCCGGCGCGGTAACCGGTGGAATACTTGGCGTAGAGGTTGACCCCGTCAGCCGCATCCCAGGCCAGGGTGACCATCGGATCGAACCGGTCCTTGTCGAAGGTGAAGGGATAGTTGACCGCCTTGTTCTGCACCAGGGTCAGCGCACCATCGCGCTTGTCCTTGGTGTAGCGACCGCCCAGCGTCAGGTGAACCTGGTCGGTCGGCGACCAGGTTGCCTGGGCGAAGGCGGCATAGGACTTGGCGTTTGCATGGCTGTCGCGCTGGCGTGACCAGTTTGCGATGTTCCAGGTGGTTGCATCGTTGATGGTATAGGCCGTGCCGTCGGCATTCCACTTGTTGGTCGAAGGCGTGGCGGCGAATTCGCGCACGTTTTCGGTGAAGTAGTAGAACCCAACCACGTAATCGAGCTTGTCGATGCCGCCGACGATCTGGAATTCCTGGCTGAACTGGTTCTGCTTGAGGTAGGAAAGCGAATAGCGGCTGAAGTTCGCGTTGGGCGCAAAGATCGTGCGGTGCGGGCCGCCCGAATTGTCCCACTGCTCGGTTTCGACCCCGCGCCAGGCACTGATCGAGCGCAGTTCGAGGCCGGGGGCGACCTTGTACTTCAGCGTCATACCGAAGCCGTGGGTCTTGTCGGTGCTGAGCTGCTGGGGCACGCCGATTTCGGCAACGTCCTGGCGGTCCGAATAGACTTTCACCAGCGGCGAGAGCGGTGCGATGCAGGTGCTGCACACGGTCGAGGTGCCCGACGGGCTGCCCGGCGCGACCAGCTTGAGCGTCACCGGATCGTACTGGCCAACCGTCTTGCCAAGCGGATTGTAGTTGATCAGCTGGCTGTAGTTGGGGGTATTTTCGTCCTTGGCCTGATCGTAGGTCAGGATCGCGGTAAAGCCGTCAATCGGGGTCCACTTGGCCGAAATGCGACCGCCAACCGTGTTGTGATAGTTCCAGCCATATTGCCCGGCGAGCGGGTTCTTCACCGTGGCGTCCTGGTGCTGCATCACCCCATCGACCTTGAAGGCGATGTTGGCGATCGAGGGCAGATCGACGTGGGCTTCGGTGGTGTAGGAGCCATAGTTGCCGACCCCGCCGACCAGACGCCCGCCGAACTCGCCGCTCGGTTCCTTGGTCACGATCGAAACCGCGCCGCCTTCGGTGTTGCGGCCGAACAGGGTGCCCTGCGGCCCGCGCAGAACCTCGATCCGCTGGGCATCGAACAGCGCGGTGTTAAGCCCCTGCTGACGGCCAAGATAGACCCCGTCGACATAGACGCCCACGCCCTGATCGCGCGCGGTCTGGTTGGCATCGAAGGGCACGATCCCGCGGATACCCACGGTCAGCGCCGAATGGCGGGCCTCGAAAGTGGCGACGCGCAGCGATGGCACCGCGCCGTCGGCCAGATCGATCAGGCTCTGCACGTGGCGGTTCTTGATCGCCTCGGGCGCCATCACCGAGATCGCGATCGGGGTGCGCTGCAGGTTGGTTTCGCGCTTGGTCGCGGTAACCACGATTTCGGTCAGACCCGAATGGTCGGCCGCCTGCCCGGCATCTTCGGGGCTCGAGGGCGCTTGCTGATCGCCCGCATCGGCGCTGCCGGTGGCGCCATCGACCAGTATGGCGAGCGGGGTCACCTTGATCGCGGCATTGGCGGCGCTGGCGTTTGCAAGGCAAAGCCCGGCAGCAAGTGCGGCAAGCGAGGTAGCGGAACGGGTATGGATGCGGATCATCGGGTCGGTTCCCTGAACGTTGTCGTTGGTTTCGAACGATGCTGCCCGGGGAGCGCATGAAGCGCGGATGCGAATCGCCCCCTGGCCGGCTTCGCTGCCCCAACTAGGCGCGACCCGTGTCTCTTCCGCGTCGTTTGGGAGACTGCTTATTGACCGTATTATGTCAGCATCACGTCAGAGCTATTCGAGCCGTGCGGATTCCATCAGCGCCAGCCAATGCTCGCGTGAACTGCCGGAGATGCCGTCCTTGGCCATCGCAGCGAGCAGGAACAGCGAGGTCTTGCCCTGGACCACGCGGTAGATCCCGACCGGCGGATAGCCCGGCGGGCAATCGGTCGATTGGCGCTCGAACGTAATCGAACGGGAATCCTGCGCCAGAACGGTGTAGGTGCCCTTGCAGCGGCGCTGCGATTCGCGGCGGAGCTCCTCCATCCAGCTTTCCGCGCTCGCCACTTTCCGGCCCGGGCTGCGCGCGATGATGACCAGCGCCTCGGTCCAGTCCTTTGCCGAGGCGCCGCGCACCGCGATCACGTCGACCAGATAGTGCGGGTTGGCATTGTTGAACGAAACCATCGCCGGATCGCCCGCTTCAAGCACCTGGTTCAGCTCGGGCGACAGGCGATGATCGAAGGCCAGCTTCTCGGCCAGCACGGGCCCCGCGCCCAACAGCAATAGGGCAGAAAGGAAAATACGCCATTTCATTCCACAATCACTCCCAGCCCCGAATGATATGCGCAATACCGACCGGATTCATGCGTTTTTTGTTTGACCGGAATGTGTCACGGGCCGCTTCGCGGCCGCGCGCAACCGTTCCGTCATATTTCCATCATCAAACCGTCACCAAACGCGCGCATTGGTGACGCTAACGATCGATTCCAGCGCCATGTAGACCATGAACAACACCGTCTCCCTGCTCATCACCTCGCCGCATCCCGGGCTGGTGTCCGACATTGCCAGCAAACGCCCAGGCTGGCGGATCCTTTCCCTTGGAGACGTTCCGCCCAGCAGCCGGCTAGAGGGCAAGGTCTGGGGCTTTATCGACTGGCTCGGCCAATCGATGTCGGGGCTGGAGATGTGCCGCCGTTTGCGCGAGTCCGAGGCAACCCGCGGGGCGCATCTGACAATGGTTCTCGAGGAACCCAGCAGCGAGGCAAAGCGCCGCGCGCTGCTGGCCGGAGCCGACGACTACATGGTAGGTCCGCTTGACGTCACGCGCCTGCTCGAACGGATCGAAAGCCTGGGCGGCGCGCGTCCTTCGGGGCGGCAGTTGCTGGTCAACGGCCCGGTCAGCCTCGATCCGGCGGCGCACCAGGTCCGGGTCAATGGCCGGGTTGTGACGATCCGTCCCAACGAATTCCGTCTGCTCGCCCACTTCATCGAACACCCCGACCAGGTCTTTTCGCGCGCCGCGCTGATCGAACGGCTGGGCAAGGACGGCGAAACGATCGACGAGCGCACGGTCGATGTCTGGGTTGGCCGTCTGCGCCGCGCGCTGATCGCCGAGGGAGCGCCCGATCCACTGCGGACCGTGCGCTCGCTGGGCTATGTGATGGATTCAATCGAGGCCTGAATCCGGCGCAAGGCGGCGCATCTCCAGTTGCGCCAACCCGTCCGGACTGACCAGCTCGAGCCGGTCCCCGCGCATCCGGTAGTTGAACACCAGATCGGCATCGCGGATGAACAGCTGCCGTTCGTTGACCTCGACCTGCTGGTACACCTCCTCGCGGCCCTGGCGAGCAGGGGTGGTGATGAACTCGCCCTCACCGGTGATTTCCACCCGGTCGCCCCGGGCGATATCGTCAAGCCCGCTCTGGTTCACCACCCGCCATTCGCCGCGCAGGGCCAGCGGCTGAAGCTCACGCGGCATTTCCCCGGCATAGCCCGCGACATAGGCTGCGCGATTGCGCAAACCGTCGACCAGCTTGCCCTCATCGGAGAAACCCGGAAGCCGCGCCGCCGCGATCCGCTTCGAGAGGCCATCGAGCAGGTGGAAGGCGCCCTTCTTGTCGCCGCGATCATGGTAGCCATCGAGCGCGGCGTTCATGGTCAGAAATTCATCGACCAGCAGGTGCGCCGCGACCAGCGGTTCGGACGCCCCGCCCTCGGGTATGGTGACGGTGATCGTATCGCCGCCGGTCTTGCCGCTCCGCGCATCGAGATAGCTCAGCGTGCCGGTCAGCAGCGGCTGTCCCGCACCCAGCACCTCGGCGGGCAGGTTGGCATGGGCCGCGTCCTTGCCCAGGGTGACATAGATCCCTCCGCCGTTGCTCGAGAGGAACGCTGTGGATATCTTCGCGGTCACCGCACCTTCCGGGGCGCTGGTCATCAGATCGTCGGGCACGCCAAACACCCCGGTGATGCGAAAGCCCTCTGGCGGGGTCATGGTTATCGCTACATCGTGCGCGACCTCACTGACCATGTTGTAGAATTCGCGCTCGAACAGCGGCTTGGCCGAACCGGCGGTATCGAGGAAGAACAGGTTGCCCCCGCGCACGCTGGAAACACGGGTGGCAAGCGCCGCGTCGAAGTGCACTCCCACCCCGATCGTGGTCAGCCCCACCCCGGCGCGCGATCCGCGTTCGGCCTGGGCCATGAATCCCGCCGCGCTGGTGTTGCCGACATTGGGGTTCTCGTCGGTGAACAGCATGATCCGGGTCTTGCCCTTGCTGTGTTCAAGCTCTTCGAGAGCAACCTCGTAGCCCTTGGCGAGTCCCGCCTCCATCGCGGTGGAGCCTTCGATCTCGATCCCATCGATCGCGCGGGCCAGCTGCTCACGGTTGCCGGAATAGTCGGTCATCGGCAAATGGACCATAGGGGTGCTGCCATAGGTCACGATCGCCAGCCGGTCGCCGGGGCGCAACTTGCCCAGCACCGCGTGCAGCCCCTGCTTGACGTGAGCCATCGGCGTTCC
>JAKOWQ010000070.1 GCA_029781465.1 Pseudomonadota bacterium | reverse complement strand
ACCTTTGGTTATCATTAAGTGTTACATAATGGCAACATATTACCAATCGAACGACATAACTGAACAATCAGTTCATTCAAACGACAGGAAGTCGTTCCTATTTGCGGGGCGGCCCCTTGCGAGGGGCTGAACGACCAAGGAGTTTTGAATATGCGTAAGGTTCTTCTGCCGCTGCTCGCCTCGCTGGCGATCGCGACCCCGGCCATGGCCAACGAAGCCCGTATCGAGGCGCGTGGCGGCGTGATCTGGGCCAACGGCACCAGCGAAGACGTGTGGGGCGCTGCCGCCGGTTACGACTTCGACCTGGGCGATACCGCCTTTGCCGGCGTCGAGGTTTCGGGCGACAAGATCGGCACCACCGGCACCAAGGTGTCGTGGGGCTTTGCCGGCCGTCTGGGCGCCAAGGTGGGTGAGCAGGGCAAGCTGTATGGCGTTGCCGGTTACAACACCGAAAACTGCTCAAGCTGCAACGACGACGCGTTCAGTGCCGGTGCCGGTTACCAGCAGGGCCTGGGCAAGAGCTTCTACGTGAAGGGCGAATATCGCCACTTCTTCACCAGCAACGGCCTGCCCGATGCGGACGCCGTGGTTGCCGGCGTCGGCATGCGCTTCTGATCCTCGATCAAAGCCAAATAACGAAGGGGCGGTCCGGCATCGGGCCGCCCTTTTGCTATGACGCGCGGGCCGCTGCGCAAAACGCAGCAATCAGTGCGGGGTCTTTCACGCCGGGGGCGCTTTCCACGCCGGATGCGGCATCGACCAGCGGCGCCCCGCTCTGCCACACGGCATCGGCGACGTTCGCGGGAGTCAGTCCGCCCGCAAGGCCCCAAGGGGCACGGTCTTTCCATGCGGAAAGCAGCGACCAGTCGAAAGTCAGCCCCATGCCGCCCGGCAGGGTGCCCTTGGGCGTCTTGGCATCGAACAGGATCAGGTCCGCAACATCGGCATAGGAGGCGGCCCGGTCGATGTCGGCGGGGCTCGCGACCGAAATCACCTTCCACACCGGCCGGGCAAACCGCGCCTTGGCCTGTGCAACCCGCTCCGGGCTTTCCTGGCCGTGCAGCTGGATCACATCGAGCCGCGCGGCATCGCAAGCCTGGGCGATGGCCGTATCGTCGGCATCGACGAACACGCCGACCAGCGCAATCCGCCCCGCCGCTCGCGCGGCCAGATCGCGGGCCAGCGCCAGCGAGGCAAAGCGCGGGCTGGGCGGATAGAAATTCAGCCCGCAGAAGTCCGCCCGCGCGGCGATGGTGGCATCGAGCGCCAAGGAGCTATTGACCCCGCAGATCTTGATTCGGGGCACGGGCATGGCGCGGATCAGAGCGTGGCTTCGATCGCCCGCGCCGCCGCAACGGGGTCCTCGGCGCGGCTGATCGGACGGCCCACCACCAACACCGATGCACCGGCATCGCGCGCCGCGCGCGGGGTGACGATGCGCTTCTGATCACCCACCTTGCCCTCGGGCAGACGCAGCCCGGGAACCACGAAGAAACCGTCGCGCCACTGCTTGTGCACCGCGCCAACCTCATGCCCGGAGCAGACAATCCCGTCGAGCCCGGCGGAATGGGCCAGATCGGCCAGCCGCATCGCCTGATCGTGGGGCGTGCCATTGATTCCGGTGGCGGCCAGATCGCCATCGTCAAGGCTGGTCAGCACCGTAACGCCCACCACCTTGCAATTCTCACCCGCGGCGGCCTTGGCATCTTCCATCATCGCGCGTCCGCCCGCGGCATGGACGGTGACGATCGCCGGTTCGAGCACGTGGAT
>JAKOWQ010000056.1 GCA_029781465.1 Pseudomonadota bacterium | reverse complement strand
CCCAGAGTCTGCCCGGCGCGGATCGCATCGCCGGTGTTGCCGCTGGTCCCGCCGGAATAGAGCGCGTTGGGATAGAGCGGCGCGTGGACATCGCGCATCGCCTGGTTCTTGTCGAAGCCCCCTGCCGCCAGAATCACGCCCTTGCGCGCCCTGATCCGCATGGCCTTGCCGTCACGGCGCACCACCGCGCCCACAACCCTGCCGTTCTCGCTGACCAGTTCCTCCAGGCCGCTGTCCAGCCACAACGGGACTTTCGCCTTGTTCAGCGCCAGCCGCAGCCCGCCCGCCAGGGCATTGCCCAGCGTCAGGCGACGATCCTTGCGCGAAGTGAAGCGGAACGGCCAGTCCAGCCAGTAGCGCATCAGGCTCTTGGCCAGATGCCACCACCAGCCTTTGGCCCGGAACAGCAGGATGTAGGTCTCGTCGAAGTGCCAGTTGAGATAGCCGAACAGCGATGCCGCCGGAGAGGCAAAGCGCAGCGTGCGGACATCGTCGCCCAGCTGCTTGCCGTCGAGCGGCAGCGGCATGTGGGTGCGGTATCCGGTCGGCGAACCGCCGGGGTTCTCGGCATGATAATCGGGATAGGGGAAGGCGTGGTATTCGATTTCGGTGTTGCTGCTCATCCAGCGCAGCATCTTCGACGCATTCTCGACATAGGCGCGGATGTTCTCGTCCGGCACGTTGTCAGCGGATAGCGCGCGGACATATTTGAACGCATCGTCGACATTGTCGTGAAAGCCGGCCGCGGCGGCCTGGTCGCTGGCCGGAATCCAGATCCCCGCGCCGGAGGTGGCAGAAGTGCCGCCCCACAGCTTTTCCTTCTCGACAATCAGCACGTCGGCGTGATTCTTCGCCGCGACCAGCGCGGACAGCATTCCGCCCGCGCCCGAACCGACGACCAGAACGTCGACTTCCTTGTCCCAGCTGGCGCTCATGCTGCGGGCTCCCCGTTTCAGGACGGAATGTAGAGCTGCGCGGCCTTGCCGCCATCGACCGGCAGGGCCACCCCGGTGATGTAGCTGGCAGCATCCGACAGCATGAAGACGATTGCTTCGGCCAGTTCCTCAGGCTGCCCGCCGCGGCCCATCGGGATCGCGTCGGCAGTCTTGGCGGCAAGGTCCGGGGCCTTGGTGGCAAAGTCCAGCGTGGCTGCCGTGTTGACCTGGCCGGGGACAATGGCGTTGACCCGGATGCCCTGCCGCGCGCCTTCCATCGCGGCGACGGCGGTGAACTGGATCAGCGCGGCCTTGGATGCCGAATAGCTGGAATAGTTCGCCATGGCCCGGATCGCGGTGGTGGAGCTGATGTTGACGATGGAGCCTTTGCCCTGGGCCGCCATGACTTTCATCGCCGCCTTGGTGCCGATGAACACGGCCTCGCTGTTGACCGCGAAGTCCTTGCGCCAGT
>JAKOWQ010000450.1 GCA_029781465.1 Pseudomonadota bacterium | reverse complement strand
CGGCCTTCGGGCGCCTGCTCGACCTCGCTGACGTTGCTCACCAACACGGCGTGGTGGGCGGTCAACGCGCGCCCGCTTTCGGTGAGGATGCGCGGCGGCGACAGGCCCTCCTCGCGGCAGGCCTCGGCCAGCGGCTGCACGATGCTGGAGGCGTAGTGGTGGATGCCGTAGTTGACCGAGTTGTAGCTGCGCGAGCGGGTGCCCTCGTAGTCGATGCCCAGCCCGCCACCGACGTCGACGTGGGTGATACGCGCGCCCAGCCGCGACAGTTCCACGAAATAGCGGGTAGCTTCGCGCATGCCGGCGGCAATGTCGCGCACGTTGGAAATCTGGCTGCCCATGTGGAAATGCAGCAGTTGCAGGCAATCGCCCATGCCGACGTCGCGCAGCTCCTTCCACAAGGTCAGCAGCTGGCGCGGGTCGAGGCCGAACTTGGCCTTGTCGCCACCGCTGTTCTGCCACTTGCCGGCACCCAGCGAGGCCAGTCGCATGCGCACGCCGAGGCCCGGCTTCACGCCCAGCGCGGCGGCTTCCTCCAGCGCGATTTTCAGCTCGGAAGGCTTTTCGATGACGATGAAGGTCTGCAGGCCCAGCTTGCGCCCGATCAGCGCCAACCGGATGTATTCACGGTCCTTGTAGCCGTTGCAGACGATGGTGCCGCCGGGGCGCGACAGCGCCAGCACCGCCATCAGCTCCGGCTTGCTGCCGGCTTCCAACCCGAAGCCTTCACCGTGATGGCTGGCCAGGGTACCGGCCACGCCGGCGTGCTGGTTGACCTTGATCGGGTAGATCGCGGTGTAGCCGCCGCCGTAATCCCAGTCCTTCTGCGCCTGCGCAAACGCCGCCTGGAGCTTGCCGAGACGGCTGCCAAGAATCTCTGGGAAGCGCACCAGCATCGGCAGCTTCGCGCCCTGTGCCAATGCGGCATCGACGATCCCGGGCAGGGACAGTTCCGTCCCCTGTGCGCCCCGCGGCCGGACGAGGATTCGCCCACCCGCATCGGCATCGAAATACCCGTCCGCCCAATGCGGGATCGAATAGGTCTTGCGGGCGAGGTCGGGCGACCAGTCGGTCATGTCGGGCGTGCCAACGTTGGAAGGTAAAGGCATTGTAGGGTGGGCCTTGGTCCATCGTGCGAAAACCGGGCGGCGCCATGGCCAAGATCTTCGCTGCAAAGGCTCCATGAAAGCGAGACTGATCCACACTACAATCCCGGATGCCTGTGGGCGGATGATCCCTCTCTGTGAACGCGAACAAGGCCCATCTGACAATCGCGGCCCTGACCATCGCCGTGGCGGCCTGCGCCGGCGCGGATCGACCGTCGAAGGCGATGACGGCGCTGTACTTGGCGAGCGACCTCAGCCGGATGATCCCCGGC
>JAKOWQ010000040.1 GCA_029781465.1 Pseudomonadota bacterium | reverse complement strand
CGCCGTCGCCCATGGCAGGCCAGTTGCCGGACAGGATTGGCTGGCCGCGTGGCCGATCGGCCATCGTCCCGCTGGCGGTCGGAGCCACCATGGTCCTGCTGGCGATTTGGTTGGCGGCATCGGACGCGCTGCCGCACCCCTGGTGAACGGAACCTCATGAAAAAGCCGCCATCCCCCGCCGAAGCCCGCCACGTGCAGTCGGACAGCGATCGAGCGCCCGGCAAGCTGCGACGGATTCGCTGGGCGTTTCTCGTTCCGCTGCTGGCCTTCGGCGTGCTCGCGCTGGTGCTGGGCGTCGGCCTTTCGCGCGATCCGCGCGAGGTGCCCTCGCCGCTGATCGGCAAACCTGCGCCGCAGTTCGAGTTGCCGGCAGTCAAGGGCCGAGCGCAAGGTCTCGCGACGCGCAACCTGAGGGGCGAAGTCTCGCTGGTCAATGTCTTCGCTTCATGGTGCGTGGCCTGTCGGGAGGAGCACCCGGTGCTGGTCGCGCTGGCGCGCCGCAAGCTCATGCCAATCCACGGGCTGAACTACAAGGACAAGCCCGATGACGCGGCGGCCTGGCTGGACCGGTGGGGCGATCCCTACACACGCACCGGTGCGGACATCGACGGGCGGGTCGGCATCGACTGGGGCGTCTACGGTGTTCCTGAGACCTTCGTCATCGATCCGCAAGGACGCATCGCCTACAAGCACATCGGCCCGATGACAGAGGACTTTGTGCGCAGCAAGCTCGTGCCGATGATCGACGAAATAAGGCGCCGTGGCTTGTCCGGCGGGGAGAAGGCAAACCCTGGATGATCGATCGGACCACCGGATGGAGCTCGAGCGGTCAGGGATTCTGGCCCTTCTGCAGCGCCGCGATGATCGGACAGCAGATGTTGCCCCGGTGCTTGCCGCAGCGATCGATCAGACCCTTCAAGGCGCGTTCGATGCGACGCAGGTTGCGGAGCTTGTCGCGCACATCGGCAAGCTTGTCTTGCGCGAGCCCGCGCGCTTCTTGGCAGTGCGTGCCGT
>JAKOWQ010000032.1 GCA_029781465.1 Pseudomonadota bacterium | reverse complement strand
GCAACACCGGCGTTGAGGCTGTCGATCAGCGCCTTGCGACCGGCGTCATCACTGGCGAAGAGCTGCTCGGGCCGCTGGTTGAGCGCGGTCAGCCGGTCACCCACGCTACCCTGGGTCATATCGGCGGCCTTAAGGATCGAATCGAGCCGGGCCGTGATGTCGGCCACCTGATCGAGCCCGGCCTGGTGGACTTCTTCCGGGCTCATGGCGGTGGTGGTCGCCTGCTTGAGCGCGGCGGCGTAGATTTCTTCGCCGCGCGGCAGACGCCAGGCGCCATCGTCCGCCGCAGTCGTGCGGCGAAGCTCACCGATCAGCGCAATCTGCCGGTCAAGCGCGGGGTAGACCTGGTTTTCGACGATCTTCGCTGCGCGCGCCGCCCAATCCCCGCCGATCCCCTTGGCTCTGGCCCGATCGGCCAGCGACGCGACCATGTTGCTATCCGCAGCGGCGGCTTCACGCAGCTTGGCCATCTGCCCCAGGGTCAGGTCGAGCGCCCAGCCCGGCGCGGTATAGCCGCGCGCCGACTGCGCCTGTTGCTCCGCGCTGTCCTCGTCGAGCACGGTGGCGAAGGCCGAAAGGCGCGTAAGGTATGCCTCGCAATCGGCGGCATCGTTCACCGGATGCTGCGAGCCGAGGAAATCGGGAACGTCGAAATAGGCGCCGCTGCGCTGCGAGATGCGGTAGGGGTTCTGCACCCCGTCCAGATCGAACCGTTCCGCCGCGATGGTGCGGTTTTCCAGCATGTAGGTGGCGAGCGCCTTGTTGCGCCTGCCCGCCGAGGAAAGCCCGGCTTCTGGCACCGCCTTGAGCTTGCCCAGCCAGCGCTTGTTGCGGGCCAGATCGGTATGGCGCTCGGCGGCGGTTACAGGCGAGAGCTTTGCGCGCAGGGGCGCCAGCTTGCCCTTGTCGAGCCCCAGAGCGGTGGCATATTCGGGCGAATGGGCGATCCCATCATCGGCGATGGCATCAAGCAGCCGGTTGAGACCGGCATCGCCCTTGCCCCCCTTGGCCTTGGCCCAGGCGGGCTGCGCCGTCAGCAATGCCGCCGCGCTGCCCGATGCCAGAAAAAGCCGCCGATCGATCATGTTCCGTCCCTTCCACAAGCCCGTACTGAATAAGGCCTCTTGGCAGGAAGGAGGGCCTGAAGGCAGCCTGTTCGACGAACGGCTTGGCAGCGCCGACGAGCGCTCAGCCGATGCGATAAAATCCAGCCACCCGGTCAAGCGCCAGG
>JAKOWQ010000449.1 GCA_029781465.1 Pseudomonadota bacterium | reverse complement strand
AGCGCGCGATCGCCGCATGCAGCTTGCGCGGGTTGGCGCGGGCCGGGCGAGTCGGATCCATGTCGGGAATCACGCTGGTCAGCCCGAGCGCGGGATCGAACAGCGCGAACGGAGGGAAGGTCGGGAAATCGACGCCGCCGGCCTCGATCCCGAGCATGTCGCGCAGCATCGCGGTCTGGGCGACGAAGTGCCGATGCCGATAGACCACGCCCTTGGGCACCCCGGTGCTGCCGCTGGTGAACAGGACCGCCGCCTCGTCGTCCGGCGCGGTGGCGGCCAGCTGCGACCCGGCGCCCTGCCCGTCCGCTTCGATCTGCGCCAGGGTGACGTCGGCCAGCAGCGCGACGCGCCCGGTCGTCACGCGCAGTTTTGCCGACGGCGCCCAGCCCAGCAGCGCCCTGGCCAGCAGCGCCAGCGGAATGCCGATGAAGGCGGCCGCCTGCGCCTGCGCCAGGCACTGCTTGAGCGCGCGTTTGTCGATGCCCGGATCGATCAGCACCGGCACCGCGCCGAGCTTGAACAGCGCGAACATCAGCAGGAAGAACTCCGGCGTCGGCCGCACCATCACCACGCAGCGCGTCCCCCGCCCGATGCCGCGCTTGCCCAGCCCCGCCGCAATCGCGTCGCTGCGCGCGTCGAGCTGGGCATAACTCAGCGCGACGTCATAGCGGCCATTGCGCCCCGGGCAGCGGATCGCGACGCGGTCGGGACATTCGCGCGCCAGCCGCGGCAGCGCGGACGCGATGTTGCAAGGCTCGTCCATGCGCCGATTATCGCCCAGCCGCATGCCACGCACCCGCGCAGCATCCTGACCCGCCGGGATGATCCGGAACGGATTTGATGCAGGTCAAAACAGCCGGGATCCGGCATCCGCAATCTGGGGGCCCCGGACTTGGAGATCATGGGCATGAGCGACAAACTCACGGGCAAGGTCGCCCTTGTGACCGGCGGCGCCCGCGGCATCGGCGCCGCCATCGTGCGCAGGCTGCACGCAGATGGGGCGGCCGTGGCCATCACCGACGTGCTCGCCGAACAGGGACAGGCGCTGGCCGCCTCGCTGGGAGACCGCGCAGCCTTCTTTCTTCATGACGTCACCGACGAGGCCGCCTGGACCGACACCATCACCGCGGTCACCCGTGCATTCGGCGGGCTGCACATCCTGGTCAACAATGCCGGGATTTTCATCCCCGGCGCCATCGCCGACGCCCGCGCCATCGACAACGAGCGCCAGTTCCGGGTCAACCAGCTGGGCGTGCTGCTCGGGATGAAGCATGGCCAGGGTCCGATCCGTGCGGCTGGCGGCGGCAGCATCGTCAACATCAGTTCGATCGCCGGGCAGCTCGGCTTCCCCGGTACGGCCGGCTATGTCGGCACCAAATGGGCGGTGCGCGGGATGACCAAGACCGCTGCCCTGGAACTGGCGCCTTTCCGCATCCGGGTCAACTCGGTGCACCCCGGCTTCATCGACACCCCGATGCTGGATGCGCTCACACCCGAAGCCACCCAATCCGGCATCGACGGCACTCCGCTGAAACGGATCGGCAAGCCGGAGGACATCGCCGCCGCGGTCGCATTCCTGGTGGGGCCGGACGCCGAGTTCATCACCGGATCGGAGCTGACCGTAGACGGTGGCTGGATTCTTTGACTGCGGGCATCAGCGTTGGGGATCGGGGTCAGTCGGTGGGCAGCAGCCTCGCAAGTCGCTCCCCGATA
>JAKOWQ010000031.1 GCA_029781465.1 Pseudomonadota bacterium | reverse complement strand
AAGTATAGTACTTCGAGACGTAGTTGAGATCGCCGTAGAGGTTCAGCTTGCCCCAGTCCCCGCTCAGCACGGCCCAGTCGAAGCCGACCGAGGCCGTGGTCTTGGGCGCGTGCGGGAAGGCGCGGTTGTTCGATACATCCACGCCGCCATCGATGAAGCTCTTGTACTTCGGATCGAGGATCGCGAGCGAGCCATTGATCGTCAGGCCATCGACCGGGCGCAGCACCGTTTCGAATTCCAGCCCCTGGATGCGGGCCCCGGCAGCATTGCGGATGATCGATGCCGCACCGGTTGTGGCGGTGAAGACCGAAAGCTGCATGTCCTTGTGCTCGTCGCGGAAGGCGGCGAAATTGAAAATCACCCGGCCATCGGCCAGCTTGGTCTTGATCCCCACTTCGTAGCTGTCGACCTTTTCCGGACGATAGGGACTGCACAGCTCGGTCGCGCCACTCGGACAACCGGCAGTCGGCGCGGCGAAGACATTGGTTTCGCCGTTGAAGCCGCCCGACTTGAAGCCCTGGGCGAAGCGGGCATAGACATTGATGTTGTCGCTTGCTTCCCAGGCCAGGGTCGCGGCGGGCGAGAAGTTGTTGTACTTCGCTTCCGGGATCGCGCCGTAAGGCAGGTTGGCAACGACCAGCGGCGAGAAGATCCCGCTGCCGGCATCGAAGTTGACCCGGAAGAAGCGCCGCACGTCCTTCTTCTCGTGCGTATAGCGGCCGCCCAGGCTGACCTTCAGGGCATCGGTGAACTTGTAATCAAGCTGGGCATAGAGCGCCAAAGCCTTCGTGTTCGAGCCATAGTCCGATTGCAGATCAACCCCGCCGCCGAAATAGGTCTGCGGGTTCAGTGTCTCGGCCTTCTCGTCAAAATAGAAGGCACCCAGCACGTAGTTCAGGCGGCCATCACCCAGCTCTCCGGTCAGTTGCAGTTCCTGGCTGAAGGCATGATAGTCCGTGATGCGCTGGGTAAAGGCGACCGGCAGCGGCGAGCCATCCAGATCGAGGCCATCCGCCCAGGCCAGATCGCGATAGGCGGTGATCGACTTGAGCGTGGCAGCGCCAAGATCGGCGGTGAGCGTCAAGGCGTGGCCATAGCTGCGCGAACGCTCATAGGCCGGGGCATTGATCGCCGCCGTCTCAACCCGGTTCGGGTTGGTGTAGAGGTTGAGCGGGAAGAACGCCCCGCCAAAGGCATAGCCGGGCGAAGCCGGGTCGAAGATATCGCGCGGATCGCCGTTGCGGTTGACGCGCAGCAGCTGCGAGAACGGCGGATCCTGGCTCGCCTTGCTATAGTCATAGGTATAGTCGGCGGTAATCGCGTCCGACAGTTCGGCGCGGAGCTGGACCATGAAACTGCCGGAATCGATCGAATCCGCGCGGTCCGCGCCGGAAGGCGAATTGGGCACCAGATCGATCAGCCCGTCGCGCTTGCGGTACTGCCCGGCAACCTTGACCGAAAAGGGACCGAACTTGGGCAGGTCGAGCACGCCGCGCACGCGCCGATCATTGAAGCTGCCATAGGTCAGATCGATCGATCCGCCGGCCTCACCGCTGGGCTTGCGGGTGACGAGGTTGACCGCGCCGGCCAGAGCATTGCGGCCATAGAGCGTGCCCTGCGGTCCGCGCAGCAGTTCGACCCGCTCAAGATCGGCTACGTCGAAGATCGAGCCCTGCGCCTTGGCGATATA
>JAKOWQ010000023.1 GCA_029781465.1 Pseudomonadota bacterium | reverse complement strand
GGTCGCGGCGCAGCACCTCGGGCTGGATGCGGGCGAACAGCCCGGACGATTCGCGGGCCAGCGGCGCCAGATTGTCATCGACCAGCAGCGCGCACAGCAGATGTCCGGACCGCACCCGCGGCGCGCCATATTGCAGCGAGGCCAGCACCCAGGCCTCGCGCCCCAAGGTGACCACATTGGGCGACAGGGCCGGCGCGCGGGAATTGCCGGTCTTCAGCTTGTCGAGCACGCGGGTCAGGTCGGTGATCAACCGGCCCTGCTCGATCTCGAAATGGCGCAGGATCGCCTGGAGATCGGTGTTGGGCGCTTCCAGCAGCTTCAACAGCCAGTGCTCGATCTCGACATTGTAATGGGTGCGCGACAGCGTGAGCCCCGCGGCAGCTTCCAGCGACCGGCGGCAAGTGTCATTTAGCTTTCCGACCAGTGATTTGAGGTCCACGGTGGCCACTGTCGTCTCCCTTCCCCTGTTTGTTCGGTGTCTGGCCAGCGACCGCCGGGCCGAACGGCGCCTGTTGCCAGACTAACCCGATTCGCGTGCAGATCCACCGGTGGCGGCGCCAGCCCGGTGTGGCCGCTCGCGCCCGGTTTTGCGCTAGCCTAACGCAACCTGCGATCCAGGTGGATACGTAGAAAGGATTAGGAATCAGGGAAAAGATAGGAATTTGGGGAATAATTAGGAATATGGTCTGCGGGCGGTTCGCCGCGCTCGTGTGCCAGCACGGCCCCGATCTCGGTCGTTGGGATTTCGTCGCCCACATCGCCCAAAGCCAGAGCGTCCAGATGGTGAAACAGGTGGCACGGGCGCAGCAGCCGGCCGCCGGGGTGCAGCAGAGCCCGGTGTCGGGCACACCGACCGCGCCGGCTCAGCCCAGTGCAATGTCGGGCTGTCACAGCGCCGGGCCGAGACGGAGCGGCAAGCGCTGGCCGAGCGCGGCGTGCCGCCGGGCGAAATCGTGCTGAGAAATCATACTGATATGAGTCTGTGGAGGATGTAAGCGGCACGCGCCGGCCGCCAGT
>JAKOWQ010000018.1 GCA_029781465.1 Pseudomonadota bacterium | reverse complement strand
AATATCGTCCATTCAGGCAGGCTCCGTGCGACTCTGTGCGCCATGGGATAAAGCGCGAGGGTCTTTTTGCAACCGCGCCGATCCCTCGCTAGAAGCGCGGCGCAATGGCCGAGCCTTTCATTCTCCTCGACGACGCCCGCCCCCAGGGGGCCAGCCCCGCAAGGCTCTACCGCGCGCCGCGCGAAGTGGTGGTTGCGCGCCGCTTTGAAGAGGTTGCGGGCGCGCTCGAACGGATCGAGGCGCTGCGCCATGAGGGTTGCCACCTTGCGGGGTATTTCGCCTACGAAGCCGGGCTGGCGCTCGAACCCCGGCTGGCCCCGCTCACCGCGCGGCGCACCGGCGCGGCGGGGCCGCTGCTGTGGTTCGGGGCGTTCGATGGCTTTGACGAGATTGCCGCGTCTGACGTTCCCGTCTGGCTGGCCAGCCAGGCCGGCGAAGGCACGGCCCAGCTCGGGCCGCTCGATCCGCAGCTTTCGCCCGGTGGCTATGCCGCGGCGTTTGCCGAATTGCAGGAGGCGATCGCCGCGGGCGATATCTATCAGGCCAACCTGACCTTTCCCCTCGCCGGCTCCTATCGCGGCGACCCGCTGGCGCTTTATGCCGCGCTGCGCCCGGCGGCGGGCGCGGGCTATGGCGGGATCGTCTGCGATGGATCGCACTGGCTGCTGTCATGCTCGCCAGAGCTGTTCTTCGCACTCAGGGACGGGGCGGCCACGGTCAAACCGATGAAGGGCACCCGCCCGCGCGGCCGCGATGAGGCCGAAGACGCTGCCTTTGCCGCCGAACTTGCTGCCTCGGACAAGGACCGGGCGGAAAACCTGATGATCGTCGATCTGATGCGCAATGATCTGGGCCGGGTGGCCGAGGCCGGCAGCGTGCGGGTGGACCAGCCCTTCGCGATCGAAAGCTATCCCACAGTCCATCAGATGGTCACCACGGTGCGCGCACGGATGATGGCGGATCGCGGCGCGGTCGATCTGGTCCGGGCGATCTTTCCCTGCGGCTCGATCACCGGCGCGCCCAAGATCCGCGCGATGGAGCTGATCGACAGCACCGAACGCGATGCGCGCGGGCCTTATTGCGGCGCGATCGGACGGATCGACCCCAACGGCGATGCCGCTTTCAACGTCGCGATCCGCACCCTGCGATTGACCCCTTCCGAGCACGGACGCGGGCGCGCGGTGCTGGGGGTCGGTTCGGCAATCGTGGCCGATTCCGATGCCATGCAGGAATGGCGCGAATGCCTGGTCAAGGGCGGGTTCGTGCGCCTGAATGCCGCCGGGTGCGACCTGATCGAAACCATGCGCTTTACCTCGGAAGAGGGGATTCCCCTGCTCGAGCTGCACCTTGAGCGGATCAAGGCCAGCGCTGCCGAACTGGGCTTTGCTTTCG
>JAKOWQ010000001.1 GCA_029781465.1 Pseudomonadota bacterium | reverse complement strand
ACGGCAGCGTCGCGCTCGATCACGAGGAATTCCCGCGCCCCGAAACCACTGCCGAGGGCCTTGCCGCGCTCAAGCCCAGCTTCGCTGGGATCGCCGATTTCGAGATCGGCGGCACGACCTTTCGCAAGCAGATCAACCGCCGCTATCCCGATCTTGAAATCAGGCACTTCCACCATGCCGGCAACAGCTCGGGCGTGGTCGATGGCGCGGCGGCGCTGCTGATCGTTTCGCCCGCCTATGCCGAAAAGCACGGGCTCAAGCCGCGCGCGCGGATCGTTGCCTATGCCAACCAGGGCGATGATCCCACGCTGATGCTCAACGCCCCGGTTCCGGCGGCGAAGAAGGTGCTGGAAAAGGCCGGTCTCAAGACCGACGACATCGACGTCTGGGAAATCAACGAGGCTTTCGCGGTGGTGGCGGAAAAGTTCATCCGCGACCTCGAGCTCGATCGCGACAAGGTCAACATCAACGGCGGGGCCTGTGCGCTGGGCCACCCGATCGGGGCCACCGGCTCGATCCTGATCGGCACCGCGCTTGACGAGCTTGAGCGCTCGGGCGGGCGCTATGGACTGGTCACCATGTGCGCGGCGGGCGGCATGGCCCCGGCGATCGTGATCGAGCGGCTGGACTGATCGACCGCACTTTGCGCTTTTCGCCCCGGCCGTAGCTGATACGGTCGGGGCGTTGCATTTGGAGGGGATGAGATGACCGAACTGCTGGAGCGGATCGCCGCAATCGTTGGCCCGCAAGGTCTGCTGACCGGTGAGGATGTTTCGGGCCGCGCGGCTGACTTCATGGGGCTGAGCCGGGTTCAGGCCCAGGCGATCGTGCGTCCGGCCAGCACCGCAGAACTCTCCGCAGTGATGAAGCTGTGCCACGGGGCCGGGCAGGTGGTGGTTCCAGCCGGGGGCTATACGGGGCTGGTCCACGGAGCCGATTGTCAGCCGGGCGATATCCAGATCTCGCTTGAGCGGATGCGCGGCGTGGATGCGATCGACCCGGTCGGGCGGACCATGACCGTCGGCGCGGGGTGTCCGGTCCAGGCGGCACAGGAAGCCGCGGCGGAGCATGGTCTGAAGTTCGCGGTCGATTGGGGCGCGCGCGGTTCGGCCACGATCGGCGGGGGGATTTCCACCAACGCCGGGGGCAATTCGGTGGTCCGCTATGGGATGATGCGCGACAACGTGCTGGGGCTGGAGGCGGTGCTGGCCGATGGCACGGTGATCTCAAGCCTCAACGTGCTGCTCAAGAACAATGCCGCCTACGATCTCAAGCAGCTGTTCATCGGCAGCGAGGGCACGCTGGGGGTCGTCACCCGCGCGGTGCTCAAGCTGCAACCCGCGCCGCTATCGACCAATACTGCGCTGCTCGCGCTGGAAAGCTTCGATGCGGTGCAGCGCCTGTTCGTCCATGCGGGCCAGCGGCTGGGGGCCATGCTGACCTCGTTCGAGGTGATGTGGGCGAGCTATTACGAGCCGATCGCGGTGGCCTCGGGCCGCCACAATCCGCCGCTGCCAGCGGGACATGCCTGCTACGTGATCGTCGAGGCCAGCGGCACAGATCCCGAGCGCGATGCAGACCTGTTCCAGACGGTGCTGGGCGAGACGCTGGAACAGGAAATCGCGCTCGATGCGGTGATTGCCGCCAGCCAGACCCAGGCTCAGCAGATCTGGGCGATCCGCGACGATATCGAGGCGCTGTTTCACTATGCCATGCCCGCGGTGACATTCGACGTCAGTCTGCCGATCGTGGCTATGGACGGCTATGTCCGCGCGCTGGAAGACAAGGCCCGCGAAGTCTTCGGGGATGCCGCCAAGCTGATCGTGTTCGGCCATATCGGCGATGGCAACCTGCACATCCTGCTCGGCACCCAGCCGTTCGAGGCCGATACCCGCCACCGGATCGAAGATATGGTCTACTCCGCGCTGGTGCCGCATGGCGGGTCGGTTTCGGCAGAACACGGGATCGGCCTTGAAAAGCGCGGCTGGCTGCACATCACGCGCTCGGCAGAAGAAATCGCGCTGATGAAGACCATCAAGGCGGCGCTCGATCCCAAGGGGATTCTCAATCCAGGCAAGGTTCTCTGACGGCGGCGGTTCGTCTACTTCGGTGAATTTTTCGCCCGGCTGTGACAAGTTCGCACGGCGAGCGAACCACGGGGCATGAACGACACGGCATCAAACCTGCCACCCGGCTCCCAAGGGATCGACGCATTCGCCGAGGCAATCGGCAATCATGCGGGAATTCTGCGCAAGGTGGCGGCAACCTATTGCAGCACGGAGCATGACCGGGCCGACCTGATCCAGGACATTCTGGTGCAATTGCTCGCCGCGCGGGGAAGTTATGATCCGCAGCGGCCGCTATCGACCTGGATGTACCGCCTGGCGCTAAACGTCGCGATTTCGCAGGTGCGTTCGCGTTATCGCCAGGCCCGCGTGCTTGTGCCGATCGAGGACGGTCATCTTGAAGTGGCGGGACCAGGTGCGGATCACGAAGGTAGGCAGGAACGCGCGCTGCTTGATCGGGCCATGCACGGCCTCGATCCGCTCAATCGAGCGATCATGCTGCTTTATCTCGATGGCTACAGCCAGGCCCAGATCGGCGAAATCGTCGGGATCAGCGCCAGCAACGCCGGAACCAAAATCACGCGGATCAAGCAGCAATTGCGCAGCGCGATCGGTCTCAGTGTAAATCAGGAATTCTGACATGACGATGGACACCAATCTTGCAGATTTGCGCCGGGTGCTCGGTGATCTTGAAACCGGCCAGGCCGGGCCGGACATTTCGGCCATACTCGCCGCCGCCAAACTGCGGCCGCACCGCTCGGCTGGCATCGCGCTTGCCAGGTTGGCGCAGGGTCAGCTGTGGCAGATCTGCGCGGGCGCGGCGATCATGCTGGCAGGAACTGCGGTATGGTCAAGCCAGCTTGGCGCCATGGGTCTACTGTTTGCCAGCGGCGTGCTGCTTCATCTGTTTGGCGCGGTGATGATCGCCAGCGGAGTGATGATCCGGATGCTGGCGCTGCGCATCGATCTGGCCGGACCGGTGCTGGAAACCCAGCTACGCATGGCCCGGGTGGAGCGCATCGCCGCCTTTGAAGGCTGGGTGCTGGGCATGGGCTGGTGCTTCCTGTGGATCCCGGCCGGTGCCGCGCTGTTCTACCTGCTGAGCGGGTTTGACCTGTTCAGTCTGGGCGGCAGCGGGCTGTGGATTGGCTGCAACGTGACGGTGGGCGTGCTCATCATCGCCGTACTGCGCTGGGTCCGCGACATGGCCGCAGAGAGCGGCAACGTCGGACTGGCGCAGGCCATCGACGGTGCGCTTACCGGGCAGCGCGTGCGCGATGCCTCGGCCGCGCTGGCCGAGATACACACTTTCGCCGCCTAAACTCTCACCGCTTTTGCCACTTTCATCACGCGGACAGTCAGGCACCGCGCCCGGGGCGCGGGCGCTGGACTGCGCGCGTGAACGCGAAGGACTTCGCCATGACAAACCTTTCCGAGCCTGGCCGATCAAACCCGCAGGTGCGTCTCCACGCACTGGACGCCTTGCGTGCCGGTGCGCTGCTGCTGGGCCTGCTGGTCCATTCCGCCATGGCCTTCATGGCCGGCACCGAAAATGCCTGGATCGTCCATGACAAGGGCAGCTCGCCATTGGCCGATCTGGCGTTCTTCGTGCCGCACATGTTTCGCATGGTGCTGTTCTTCATGATCGCGGGACTGTTCGCGCGTTTGGGGATCCAGCAGCTGGGCCGCCGCGCTTTCGTCAAGGATCGTATCAAGCGGATCGTGCTGGTGTTCATCGGATTCTGGCCGGTGATCATGGCTGGGATCATTGCCACCGCAATTGTCGCCCAAGCTACCGGATTTGCCGTACCGCCGCCGCCCAAGGCCGGAGGCGTGCCGCTGTTTCACCTGTGGTTCCTCTACGTGCTGACGCTGTTCTATGCGGCAACACTGGCGGGCACGGCGCTGCGCCTGATCAAGGTGGATCCGGCTGAAAGTGTTGGCGGTATTGGCGAGCGGTTACTGGCTTCACCGCTGGCCGCTCCGGTGCTGGCCATCCCGCTGGCCGGGGCCATGCTGGCCGATCCGCGCTGGCTGCCGTGGTTCGGCGTTCCTACGCCCGATCAGTTCGGCCTGCCCGGGGCGGGCGCGCTGGCGGGCTATGGCTGCGCCTATGCGCTGGGCTGGTGGCTGGCGGCCCGGCTGGCGATGCTGGGCGTCTGGGCGGGGCGCTGGCGGCTCAACCTGGGTCTGGCTGTGGGAGCGAGCGCCGAATTCCTGTGGCAATTCGGCCTGAAGCCCGATTTTGCTCCGCTGCACGGTCCGCAGCGGATACTGGCTGCGACGAGTTACGGACTGGGTGCCTGGGGCTGGACTCTGGCGCTGACCGGTCTGGCCCAGACCTATCTCAACCGGCCGGTCCGCGAAGTGCGCTATCTGGCCGATGCCTCTTACTGGATCTACCTGTTGCATCTGCCGGTGGTTATGCTGCTGCAAGTGGCGGTGATCCGATCAGACATACCGCTCGCGATCAAGATGGAGGCCGTGGTGCTGGCTGCCACTGCGCTGTTGCTGGGCACCTATCACCTGCTGGTGCGGCGCAGCTGGATCGGGGCTTGGATCAACGGGCGGCGCAAGGGTTAGAGCAACACTGTGCGCCCCACGTCACGGGCATTGATCGCACCGCTCAGCCCAAGGGCGGTGCGCATGTCCTGCTTCATCAGGGTGAGATAGCGGGTCAGCGCGGCCTCGCCCCCGGCAGCCAGCGCCAGCGCCCAGGGACGGCCGATCAGCGCGGCCCTGGCGCCCAGCGCCAGCGCGCGGACCAGATCCTGCCCGGTGCGAATCCCGCCATCGACCAGCAGGGTGGTGCTATCGCCCACGGCATCGGCAATATGCGGCAGCATGGCCGCGCTTGAGGCAACGCCATCGAGCTGTCGCCCGCCGTGGTTCGATACCACCATCCCATCGGCACCGATCGCCACGGCCCGGCGGGCGTCATCGACATCGAGCACGCCCTTGAGGACCAGATTGCCCTTCCAGATGCCGCGCAGCCACTCGATGTCCTTCCAGGTCACCGAGGGATCGAACTGGCCGGCCATCCAAAGCATGAAATTGGCAATGTTGCCCGATCCCGATCCCGGCACATATTTTGCCACCGTTCCCAGTCCGTGCGGACGTCCGCGCAGGCCCACGTCCATCACCCAGCGCGGGTGCAGGGCATAGTCGATCGGCCCCGCGCGCAACTTGCCCCACGGGCCCAAATCACCGGCCATGCCGTTGCGGATATCTCGATAGCGCGTTCCAAGCACCGCCAGATCGATGGTGAAGGCGAGCGTGCGCACGCCCTGATCCCAGGCGCGGGAAAGGATATCCTGCACGACACCGCGATCCTTGAGCATGTAGAGTTGGAACCAGAACGGCTTGTCCGACACCTGCCCCACCTCTTCCGGTGAGCAGACGCCCACCGTGGTCAGGCAAAAGGGGATTCCTGCCGCGTCGGCCGCACGCTTGGCCTGAACCTCGCCGCGGCGCGCGGTCATTCCGCCCATGCCGACCGGGGCCAGCACCAGCGGCATGGCAAGGCTTTCCCCGAAGAGATCGACCGAACAATCCATCTTCGAGGCGTCGCACAGCACCTTTTGGGTCAGCTGGATTGCCTCCCAATCGGCGGTGTTGCGGCGCAGCGTCACTTCGGCTCCGGCCCCGCCGTCGATGTAATCGAACAGGAAGCGCGGCAGCCGCCGTTCGGCCTCGCGGCGGAAATCGGCATAGCTGGCGGCGAGGAGATTGAGGCTTTCGCCCATCAGAGCAGCGCCTCGATCAGCCGTGGCCCCTTGTGCGCCAGCGCATCGGCCAGCGCTGCGCGGAAACCCTCCGCCGTGTCAACCCGCGTGGCCGGCACGCCCATGCCCTCGGAAATCTGCGACCAGTTGATCGCGGGATTGCGCAGGTCGAGCATCTCGAGCGCCTTGGGGCCGGGGTTCTGTACGCCCACCCGCATCAGCTCGATGTTGAGGATCGCGTAGGAGCCGTTGTTGAGGATGATGGTGGTGACGTCGAGCTTTTCTCGCGCCATCGTCCACAGCGCCTGGACGGTGTACATCGCCCCGCCATCGCCGTGCAGGGCGATCACCTTGCGATCCGGGCAGGCCACCGCCGCGCCCACCGCGAGCGGCAGCCCCTGGCCGATCGAACCGCCGGTCAATTGCAGCCAGTCGTGCTTTTTCGCCCCTGCGCAGGCCAGCATCGAGGCACCGCCCTGGGTTGCCCCCTCATCGGAGACGATCGCGTTCTCGGGGAGCAGTTCGGCCAGGATTGCCCCCAAATTGGCGCTGTTGAGCGCACCTTCCTGCGCCGGAAAGCTACCCGGCTGCTGGATCAGCGCGGGTTCGGCGGGAGCATCCAGCGCGCTTGCCACGCTGGAAAGCGCATGCAGCGCGTCTTCGCGCAGCGATGCCAGACGAACCAGAGTAGCTCCCTCGGGCGAAAGCCAGCTAGGCTTGCCGGGATAGGCGAAGAACGAGACCGGCGGCTCGGTGCCGCAGAACACGATGGTCCTGAATTCGGCCAGATAGGCTTGAGCCTGCTCGCCGAAATAGGGCAGCTTTTCCACCGCGACACGGCCCACGCCGCGCTGATGGCGGGTGGCAAAGGTTTCGGCGATCAGGCGGCAGCCGGTGGCCGCCGCGATCCGCCCGGCTTCGATCAGCGCCTCTTCGCGCAGCGCCCGTCCGCCCAGGAACAGGCACTTGGGTCCTTCGCCGTCCTTGAGCGCAGCGGCAGCGGCGGCGATTGCATCGCCGGTGGTCCTGGCCGCGGGCGCGAGGGCAGGGGGGGCGACCGGCGACGACCCCTCGCTCCAGGCGTGATTGGCCGGGACGATCACCGTCGCGACCTTGCCCGGATAGCCTTGCGCCACGGCAAAGGCCTCGGCCCCGGCATGGGCCAGATCGCGTTCGGAGGTGGATGTGCGCACCCAGTCCGACATCGGGCGCGCAACGCCTTCGGTATCGGAGGTGAGCGGGGCGTTGAAATGCTTGTGATAGGTCGCGTGTTCGCCAACCATGTTGATGATCGGACTGCCGGCCTTGCGCGCGTTGTGCAGGTTGGCAAGACCGTTGCCCAGCCCCGGACCAAGATGCAGCAGGGTCACCGCGGGCTTGTCGGCCATGCGCCCATAGCCATCGGCGGCGCCGGTCACCACGCCTTCGAACAGTCCCAGGATCGAGCGCATCCCGTGCTGGCGGTCGATCGCGGCGACCAGCTGCATTTCCGAGGTGCCGGGATTGGCGAAGCAGACCTCCACCCCGCAGGCGTGCAGCGTCTCGATAAAGGCTTCGGCTCCGTTCATTGCATTTCCCTCCCGTTTGCGGCGAGTTTTGAGGAGAGCGCTGGCAAGTGCAAGTGCCAATCACGCGTCAGGGTATATCTTCGGCCCGGATCGCGCGGACCACATCCTTGAACGCCCGGGTCGCTACGGCTTCGATCGCGCCCATGCGCGGCGCGAACGGCTTGCCGTAACCCGCAAAGGTGGTCAGGCCTTCCATCGCAGCGGAGATGAACACCACGATCGCGGTGCGCTTTTTCGGCGGCAAATCCGGGCGCATCTCGGCAACGATCTCCTCCAGCGGAGCGCGGGCACGGGCGTAGAGTTCGTGCATCCTCTCGAACACGAAGGGATCGTGGTTGGACAAGGCCCAGAGCTCGGGAAAGAAGTGGGTGGTCTTTTGGGTGCGAAGGTCTT
The DNA here is from genome assembly GCA_029781465.1 of Pseudomonadota bacterium. GTDB lineage: Bacteria > Pseudomonadota > Alphaproteobacteria > Sphingomonadales > Sphingomonadaceae > Novosphingobium. Next base: position 3,970 of record JAKOWQ010000001.1, on the reverse strand, counting down.
CGAGCACCAGTTCGCAATAATAGTCCAGCCGGACCGCGGGCTCGAGTGTCGGGTCCTGCAGAATCTCGATGAATTCCAGTTCGTAGCTGCTGATCACGGCTTCGAGCAGTGCCCGGACCAGATCTTCACGGCTCGGGAAATGGTATGTCAGATTGCCCAGCTTCATTCCGCATTCGGCGGCGATGCGGCGCATGGTCATGGCGCGATAGCCTTGCTCGACCAGCAGATGCAGCGCCGCCCGGAGAATCTCCTCGCGCGTCTCATGTCCCTTCTGATAGCCGCCCTCGCGTGGGGGAAAGGACAGGTCGGCGATGGTGATGGCACGAACTTCCCGTTTGGTTTCCTGCATTTGCACTCCCGCTTTGATCGCTGGAATTTTGGACGCTAGACAAATTTAGGACACTTGACAAACTTTATCCCGAACCGTCAGCATGGCCGGGTCTCAGGCAAGGGTTCTTGCCACGACCGGGGAGTATTCGCATGCGATCCACGCCGTTCGCGCTCGCGCTGTTGCTGTCAGCCTTTGCGGGGTCGCCGCTATCCGCTGCTGCGCCGCCTCCCCTGCCCGAAGAAGCGCTTCCCGCCGTGGCGACCCTGCCCGAAAACTACCCCAAGAGCTGGGTGCTGGTGCACGATTTCAACTTCAACGCGATCCTCGATGGGCGGGTGGTGGTGGTCGATACCGCCGATACCGCCCAGCCGCTCAAAGGAATCATCCGCACCGCGCAGTTCGGCAACCTGCTGTTCGCGCCCGACAAGCACGAGTTCTACACCGCCGAAACCTTCTATTCGCGCCTGACCAGGGGCGAGCGTACCGATGCGATCACCCTATGGGATTCGGTCACCCTTCAGCCCAAGGGCGAGATTGTGCTGCCCGGCGGCAAGCGCCAGCAGGCGGTAACCTACAACGGCACGTTCCAGTTCGTGAACGGACACAAGTGGGCGGTAGTGGCCAATTTCACGCCGGCCCAGTCGGTCACCGTGGTCGATCTGGAAGGACGCAAGGTTCTGAGTGAGATCGACCTGCCCGGCTGCTCGCATTTCTATCCCACAGGCGCACGCGGTTTCACGACATTCTGCGCCGACGGTTCGCTGACCTCGATCCAGCTTGACGACAAGGGTCAGGTGGCGAGCTCCAGGACCGTCGCAGACGTCCAGGATGTCGAGAATCAAGCCCAGTTCCAGAACGCGGCGATGGCTGGCCAGACGGCCTGGTTCGTCACCTTCCGCGGCCAGCTCAAGGGCTATGACCTCTCCGGTCCGGTCGCCAGACCGCTGCCCGGCAATCTTTCGGTCGGCACAGCCGAGGGCGGCCAGCCCGAATGGCGCCCGGGCGGCTGGCAGGTGATCGCGGCGGGCCCCAAGGGTCTGCTCTACGTGTTGATGAGCCCCTACGGCAAGGAAGGCAGCCACAAGGATGGCGGGACCGAGGTCTGGCTGATCGACCCGGCCAGCGGCAAGCGGGTCAGCCGGATCGCGCTGCAAGCCCATTCCGCCTCGATCGGGGTGACCAACGAGACCACGCCGCATCTGATCGTGACCCGGGCTGATGCCGGGATCGACGTTTACGATGCGGTCAGCGGCGCGTTTGTCCATTCGCTGGGTAACACAACCGCGTTCAACCCGATCCTTGTAACTCCGGTTCCGTGATGGCGGCGCTGAGCCTGTTCCTGGCCCTGCTGCTCTGCGCTTCGGCCTTGCACAAGGTGCTTGCGCGCGAGCGGCTGGCACTGGTTGTGGCGCGGCTGGCCAGCGTGGCGCCACCGCTTGGCGCGGTGCTGCTGGCGCTGGCGGCAACGATCGAGGCGCTGGCCGGGCTGGCCCTGCTGGTCCCGGCGCTGCACACCGGCGCGGCACTTGCCGCCACGGCCTTGTGGAGCGGCTATGCCCTGGCCCTGCTACGCCATCGCGGCCAGACGCTTGACTGCGGCTGCGATTTCGCTGCGCGCGAGCGGCCGGTCGATCTCTTCGCGATCCTGCGCCCGGTGCTGCTGGCACTGCTTGCCGCCTGGTCGGGTGCGAGCGGGCCCGGCCCGTGGACCCTGGAAGTCCCCTTCGCCGCTTTGGCACTTGCCGCGCTGTGGTTCGCTGCGGGTGAACTGCATGCCATCCCTCAGGTCAGGAGTATCCGCCGGTGATCGTTGCTTCGCAGATGCTGCTTTGGGTGGCGGTGATCGTGCTGGGGGTGCTGGTCGCGGCGCTCGCGCGGCAGGTTGGTATCCTGCACGAGAGGATCGCGCCCGCCGGTGCGCTGACCCTGCACCAGAACGTCAAGGTGGGCGAGGTGCCCACCCCGCTGGAGCTGCGCACGATCGATGGCGGCTCGATCACCGTCGGCGGCAAGCGCGAAGGGCGCAGCCAGTTGGTGTTCTTTGCCGCGCCCGATTGCCCGGTCTGCAAGAGCCTGCTTCCGGTGCTGCGCACCTCGGCGCGCGACGAGGCGGACTGGCTCGAGGTGGTGCTGGCGGGCGATGGCGATGAACGCGCCTATCGCGCGATGCTCGATGCGCAGCAAATCGCGGGCATCCCGCTGGTCCTGTCCGAAGCGCTGGGCCGTTCGTTCGGGGTTTCCAAGCTGCCCTATGCGGTGCTGATCGACGAGGCGGGGCGGCTCGCTTCGCTGGGTCTCGTCAACAGCCGCGAACATCTTGAAAGCCTGTTTGAAGCCAAGGAGCGGGGCGTCGCCTCGATCCAGGATTTCCTCTCGCGCCGTAACGGGGGAGCATGACCATGTCTGCATTCGACACCTTTGCCGAAAAGCTCTCGCGCCGTCTCGCGCGCGGCACCTCGCGCCGTTCCTACCTCGCCTGGCTGGGAATGGCCGCGACCGGGGCGGCGGTGTTTCCGGTGCTGCCGGTCTCGCGCGCGGCGGCCCAGTCGCACGGCGGCGGCGCGGCGCGGCCGCCGATCACCTCGGGCAACCCGCAGGATCCGGGTGACCGCGCAAGCTGCGATTACTGGCGCTATTGCGCGATCGACGGGTTCCTGTGCTCTTGCTGCGGCGGAACGGTCAACACCTGCCCTCCGGGGACCGAGATGAGCCCGATCACCTGGATCGGCACCTGCACCAATCCCGCAGACGGGCGCGCCTATGTGATCAGCTATAACGATTGCTGCGGGGTATCTTCCTGCGGGCAGTGCCTGTGCAACCGCAACGAAGGCGATCGTCCGCAGGTCCGCCCGCAATCGAACAACGATTACAACTGGTGCCTCTCGACCGAGAGCAGCATCTACAATTGCTCGGTCGCGGCGATTGTCGGGGTGGCCGAATGAAGCCTTCGCGCGCAATGCTGGTAACGCTTGGCGCGAGCGCGGTGGTGCTGGCCGCGCTACCGGGCGCCGCGCCGGCCGCGCAGCCGGGCCCCAACGGCGCGACGATCTTCCCCCGCTGCGCTGCTTGCCACACCGCCACCGGGCGCGGGGTGCCCGGTGCCTATCCGCCGCTTGGGTCCGATTTCCGTGCGCTCGCCGCCAAGCCGGATGGGCGGCGTTATCTGGTGCTCGCGGTAACGCGCGGCGTTTCCGGTCCTTTGGTGGTGGAAGGCAAGCCCTTCCGCAACGTCATGCCCGCCCAATCCGGGCTTGACGATGCCTCGGTCGCCGCGGTGCTCAACCATGTCGGCACCGTGATCGCCAAGTCGGGGCCGCCGTTCAAGGCCTTCACCGCAAAGGAGGTCGCCACCGCGCGGGCCAGCGGACAAGCCATTACCGCGGCCGATGTTGCCCGGCTCCATGCCACCGTGGGCGGGGGATGAAGCGGGCGGCGCGCCTTGGCCTGTTTACCGCGCCGGTGCTGCTGCTTGCGGCATCGGTCGGTGCCGGGCAGGGCCGCGCGCAGTTTTCGGCGATGCCGGGCGTGGCGCATCCGGCGCGGGCGCGGGTCGATTACATGCTCAAGTGCCAGGGCTGCCATCATCCCGATGGCGGCGGCAATCTGGTCAACACCCCGCCGCTGCGCGGTGAGGTGGCG